>DRMK01000064.1 GCA_011322575.1 Gammaproteobacteria bacterium | reverse complement strand
GATGGCAATGTCTCCCGGCAGCCTGCCCAGTCCAAGCTTCTGCAGCCAGGGCCAGAGCAGCCCGGCAAGGAGTATCACGATTCCCAGAATGATCAGTGTCCTGCCCATGGTTCGTTCGCTCCGTTCCGGTTGTGACAGGGGTCGCAAAACAGGCACCTTGATGCGAACTATAATACAACCACGGGAGTTTGGCTCCGTAACTCGGGATCCGGGAGAGTGCAATGGAAATGTCCGGCAGGATTGCGCTTGGTTTCGTCCAGATGGCGGCAATACTGTTGCTGGCCGCTTGCGGCAACGGAGCCGATCTCGGCAATCTACGCCCCGAAGCGAACGCGGGAATAGACCAGTCGGTCAGGGCGGGTGGCGAGGTAGAGCTGGATGGCAGCAAGAGCCGGGATCTCGATGGCGCCATTGAAAGCTATCTCTGGGAGCAGGTGGGGGAAGGGGAGAGCGTCCAGCTTACCGGGGCCGACAAAAGCAAGGCCAGCTTTACGGCGCCCCGGAAAGAGGGAGTACTCATATTCCGCCTCACCGTCACCGATAACGATGGCGCCTCCGCGAGTGACGACGTCCGGATCCAGGTGAAACCCGCCCAGGCCACGGATGCATCGGGTCTGGACAACCGGCCCCTGAACCGCACCTGCGTGGCCCCGCCAAAGCCATCCGGGAGCGGTAGCGGCGAGATTGAGATAGAGCGGGCGTTCCCGCAGCTCGATTTCACCCAGCCACTGGCCATGCTGCAAGCGCCTGACAACGATGGCCGCTGGTATGTGGTGGAGCGGGGTGGCACGGTGCGTACCTTCACCGGCGGTGAGAGCAGTACCCGAGTTTTCGCCGACATTTCCGATCGCGTGCTGGCACCCGACCCCATCTGGTCCGAACAGGGTCTGCTGGGCATGGCCTTCCCGCCCGATTTTGCCAGCAAGCGGCAGGTCTATCTCTCCTACAACCGCAAACCAGACGGGACATCGGTGATCTCCCGCTTCACCGTCCGCAGCGACGGCCTCTCCGTGGACATCGGTTCCGAACAGGTCATCCTTACCGTGGAGCAGCCCAATGCCAACCACAACGGGGGCGGGATCGCCTTCGGCCCGGACGGTTATCTCTACATTGGCTTCGGTGATGGCGGCGGAGCCGGAGACGAGGAGAACAACGCCCAGAACACCCACAACCTGCTGGGCGCCATGCTGCGCATCGACGTGAGCAGGAGCGCGGGAGGGAAGCCATACGCCATTCCTGCTGACAATCCGTTTGCCTCCAGCAGCGGCTGCGGCGATGGAGCGGGCTGCCCGGAGATTTGGGCCTGGGGTCTGCGCAACCCGTGGCGCTGGAGTTTCGACCGCGCGACCGGCAAGCTCTGGGCCGGGGATGTGGGCCAGGATGCCTGGGAAGAGGTGGACATCGTTGAGGGGGGCAAGAATTACGGCTGGCGTTGCTACGAGGGCAGTCATGAGTACAACACCGCGGGTTGTGGGGCCCGGGACCAGTACACCTTCCCGGTGGTGGAGTATGGTCACGATGAGGGGCGATCGATCACCGGCGGCTATGTCTATCGTGGCAATGCCATTCCCGGCTTGCGGGGGACCTATCTCTATGCCGACTATGTGGAGGGCAAGGTATGGGGTTTCTCCGTAGAGGGGGGCGAGACCGAGCTGCTGGCAAGCAGTGGCCTGTCCATAGCCTCCTTTGCCGAGGGCAACGACGGGGAGCTCTACCTGCTGAATTATGACGGCGGGACCATCTACAAGATCGTGCCCAAGGGAGGTTCCACGGCACCTGTCGATGGAGGCTTCCCGCAGAAGCTGTCGGAGACCGGCTGTTTCAAGGCGGATGACCCAACGCAGCCGGTGGAGGGTCTGATCCCCTACGGTGTCAACGCCCCGCTGTGGTCTGACGGCGCCGAGAAACACCGCTGGTTCGCCATTCCAGACGGCACCACCATTGAGATCGATGCCGATGGCAACAACTGGATTTTCCCGCCGGGCAGCGTACTGATAAAGGAGTTTCGTCTGGGTGGCAAACGGGTGGAGACGCGTCTGCTGGTCCGCCATGATGATGGTGAGTGGATGGGATACAGTTACGAGTGGGATGATCAGGAGAGTGATGCCACGCTGCTTTCGGGCGGCAAGAGCAAATCCGTGGCTGGTCAGGTATGGGGCTATCCGAGCCAAAAACAGTGCATGTTTTGCCACACGGGGGCTGCGGGGTTTGTGCTGGGTCCGGAGACCCTTCAGCTCAACGGTTTGTTCACCTATCCCAGAACGGGAAAGACCGCCAACCAGCTGGCCACCTACGAGCAGATTGGCCTGTTTCCTTCCTCGCTGCCGGACAGGCCTGATAATTTGCCGGCGCTGATCGATTTCATGGATCCTGCGGCACCGTTCGACAAGCGCGCCCGGGCCTATCTACACGCCAATTGCAGCAGTTGCCACCGCCCAGGCGCCACCGAGCTGGCAGATTTTCGCTACCAGATATCGTTACGCGAGATGGGGATCTGTAATGCCCAGCCTGTTCATGGCGATACGGGGACCGGCAGTGAGGGCCGGCTGCTGGTTCCTGGCTCTCCTGACAACTCCGTCCTTTTGGTTCGGATGCAGAGTGTTGCGCCGGGCCGCCGTATGCCCATGCTGGGAACCCGTGTCATGGATCCGGTAGGGATCGAGGTTGTCTCCCGCTGGATCGAGTCGCTTTCCGGTTGTGGCAATCCTTCCTGAACTCCGGTTCGACTGGCCGATCCGCGTTGAATGAAAGCATCCTGCTGGTTTTCGTGGATGGAATAATTCGTTCACTTTTCGTTTCCTGGTGATTCTCTGTTTCCTATAACCATCTGAAGCATGCGGATATTTGTGGCTGCATACCACTGGCTTGAATTATGCAGCCGCCATTTCACCAGATGGTAGCGAATAGCGGCGCGGATGCGTTCGCCGCCCATTTTGCAGGCGGATCCCTCGCGCAACCAACCTGTCTGTCACATGGAGAAAGATGATGGGAGTACAACTCAGCAAACGAAGTGGTCTCCTGGCAGTGGCACTGGGAGCGGCCCTGGCCGTTCCGGTGGTCTGGGCTACGGATATCGGGCCTCTGCCGGCGTTGAAATACGACAGGGCCAAGGCGGAGCTGGGCAAGCGGCTGTTCTTCGATATGCGCCTCTCCGGGGATGCGGGTATCGCCTGTTCCAGCTGCCATGTGCCGGAAAACGGCTTTGCCAGCCCCACGGCGCTCTCCAAGGGGTATCCGGGTAACGGTAACTTTCGCAACGCCCCCACGCTGATCAATACGGCGTACAAAAAGGTTTGGCTGCACGATGGCCGCATCGGCACCAATCTTAACGACCTGACCCGTGAGATGCTCACGGAGGACTACATCATGAACATGGACATGCGCATCATGCAGGAGCGCATCAAGCAGGATCCGGTCTATGTGAAGATGTTCAAGGATGCCGGCTACGGCGAACCATCCAACGGCAAGGTGCGCAAGGCGATTCCGGAGTACCTGAAG
>DRMK01000063.1 GCA_011322575.1 Gammaproteobacteria bacterium | reverse complement strand
CTGCGCGGGAATTGCCCGATGCGCTGTGTTCCTGCTTCGCAGGAATTGCCCGATGCGCTGCGCTTATCGGGCCTACAGGTACCTGTGGGGTTGGGAGGTAAATCCGGCCGTTACACCCCCGTTTCCGTAGGCCGGATAAGCCGCCTTGCGGCGCATCCGGCAAATGCCGCTGGAGGCGGCACTTCGCAGGAATTGCCCGATGCGCTTTGTTCTCGCTGCGCAGGAATTGCCCGATGCGCTGTGTTCCTGCTTCGCGGGAATTGCCCGATGCGCTGCGCTTATCGGGCCTACAGGTACCTGTGGGGTTGGGAGGGAAATCCGGCCGTTACACCCCCGTTTCCGTAGGCCGGATAAGCCGCTTTGCGGCGCATCCGGCAAATGCCGCCGGAGGCGGCACCCCCCTCACCCCAGCACCCGGCGCAACCCCGGCAGATAGAGGATCAGGAAACCGTATTTCATACGAATATAGACGACACTGGCCAGATTCCAGAAACCCAGCCCAATCATACTGGCGAAGGCCGCCCCCTCCAGCCCCCAGCGGGGGATCAGCAGCCAGTTGAGCACGATGTTGATCACCGCACCAAGGGTAATGATGTTGCGGAACGCCTTGTGCGCCCCGGTCATGCTCAGATAGTAGCCAACGGATCCCGAAATTGCATTGATGAACTGCCCCATCGCCAGAAACACCAGCGCCCCGTATCCCGCCACATACTCCTCGCCGAAGATCCCCAGCAGCCAGGGGCCGGTCAGGACGATCCCCAGGATTATCGGCGTGGTCGCCCAGAAGATGAGCTTGGTGCTCTGCTGGGTGACCACGATCAGCTCGTCGTGCTTGCCCGAATGGTAGAGCTCCGAAAACTTGGGCGCCGCCATGGCGTTGATCGCCTGCAGCACGAACGAGGCCAGCATCCCCACCTTGACCGCGATCTGGTAGATGCCCACCTCCGTCTCGGTGCGCATGGCGCCCAGCATCACCACGTCGGTGTTGGCGATCACCACCGCCATGGAGGTGGTCATCAGCATGGGCAGGGAGAGATCGTAGATTCCCCGGTAGGGGGCCGGGCCGTTCTGCTGTCCGGGCTCCACCCGTCCCATGAAAAGGGTGGCCACCACGCCCAACATCACCAGCGCCAGAAGCCCGGAAGTGGCGAAATAGGCGTAGACGGGGTTGTAGGGGTCGTCTCCCCAGGTGGTGATCGCCGCCAGCAACCCCAGGTTGACGGCCAGGTGGAGAAACTGGGCGACGGAATAGAGCCGGATCGCCTTCAGGGGCCGGAGCGCCTCGATGCAGATGCGCTCCACGGCGTAGAAGGCGACGAACACCGCACAGAGGCGCAGCAGATCGGCCAGATAGGGCTTGTCGAACACCCGCTCGGCGAGGGGCCCGGCGGCGAACCAGAGGACCCCCACCACCACCGCCGAATGGGCCAGCACCAGCCCCAGAAGTTTCCGGAACACCCGCCAGGCGGAACGGGCGGAATAGCGGGTGAAGTGCTCCGGCACCAGCTTCATGATCGCCATGTCGGTGCCGCCGAGGGAGAAGAGGGAGGCGATGGTGGTCACGGAGATGATGATCGCCAGCACGCCGAGGGAGTCCGCCCCGTAGACCCGGGCCACGAAGAAGTTGAGCCCGAGCCCGAAGACCACGGCCCCCACCTTGCCGCCGAGGGAGAAGATCGTCCCCACCAGGATCTCGCCAAAGTGCTCGTCACGCAGGAGTCGGCGGGCCTGCTGGATGAGGGGGGTCAACGGCATGAATTCTCCGGAAGAAGGGTGGTTATTAACCCGGCAAGGGTTTACATTACATTCAGCCACAGCCAGCGCTTTCACGGTGAGGCGGACAGGCGCCGCCGCAGTCATTCTGCGGCAAGCCTGGCCAACATGGCTGTGGGAGCGCTGGCTGCGGCCCACTCAATTTCATTTTCGGAATCTCTGAATAAATCAGAGATTCCTTACAATAGGTTGGGCGCTTTGGATTTGCGCCGGCTCGGTGTTGCGGCGCTTGCCAAGGGAACAACCCTTGCCTGCG
>DRMK01000062.1 GCA_011322575.1 Gammaproteobacteria bacterium | reverse complement strand
GCCGGCGCCGCGCTGGTGATGGATCTGATGGACGAGATCCGGATCCTGCGCGCCCGCCTGCGGACCGCGGAACATGAACGCTGAACTGGTACAACGGCATACCCTGACCAACCGTATCCAGACCCTGCTCCTGCTATGCGTGATGGGCGGCTTTCTGGCACTGCTGGGCTGGCTGCTGTGGGGTCCCGGCGGGATGGTCTGGCTGCTGATACCGGCGTTGGTGCTGTTCATGTTCAACCCGCTCGCCTCGCCCGAGCTGCTGATGCGCCTCTACCGCGCCTCGCCCCTGACGCCGGAGCAGGCCCCGGCCCTGTACGGGGCGGTGACGGAGCTCAGCCGGCGTGCCGGCCTGCCCCGGACGCCGACCCTCTACTACCTTCCCAGCCGCATGGTGAACGCCTTCGCCACCGGCAGCCAGCAGCGCGCCGCCATCGCCATAACGGACGGCCTGCTGCGCAGCCTGGATAGCCGCGAGGCCATAGCGGTCCTGGCCCATGAGATCAGCCATATCCAGCACAACGACATGCGGGTGATGGGACTCGCCGATCTGTTCAGCCGCCTTACCAGCACCCTCTCCCTGTTCGGGCAGCTTTTGCTGCTGCTCAACCTGCCGCTGCTGATATTCTCCAACGTGGCGATAAACTGGTTCGCCATCCTGATTCTGATCTTCGCCCCCAACCTGAGCGCCCTGGCGCAGCTGGGCCTCTCCCGCACCCGCGAGTATGCCGCCGATCTCAATGCCGCCATGCTCACCGGGGATCCGGAGGGTCTGGCGCGCGCCCTGATCAGGATTGAAAGACAGCAGGGATCGTTTCTGGAGCAGATCATATTCCCCGGGCGGCACACGCCGGAGCCGTCACTGCTGCGTACCCACCCACCGACCGAAGAGCGGGTACGCCGTCTGCGCGAGCTGCAGCTACCTCCTGGCAGGGGTCCCCTCGGGCCACCCGTGCAGGCCAGCTTTCTCCCCGGCGAGCTGCTGGATTACCCGGTAAACCGCCGGCCCCGCTGGCACATCAGCGGTCTCTGGCATTGAGAAGGTGAGTCTTCCCCAAATCGTGTGGGTAAAGTGGTAAATCACCGCGTAGCGGCTTCGTCCTTGACAGGCAGAATGCACGCCGGAAGATGGTCGGCATAAGGGGATTGGGGACACTTTGGAATAGCCGGACCACTTGCAATTCGCGCAGGTGGTGGATACTCCGGTAGTCTCCAGCCAGACAGCCCCAATCCCCTTCTGGCTACCGAGTATGTGGCGTGCATTCTGCCTGTCAAGGATGATTTGCCTCATTACGAGAGCTGCCTGACCCGAGAAAGTTACGCAGCAGCGCATGCCCGTGCCGGGTGAGAATCGACTCCGGGTGGAACTGCACCCCCTCCACACGGTATTCGCGGTGGCGGACCCCCATGATCTCGCCCGGTTCCTCTGCCCCATTCCCGGTCCAGGCGGTGATCTCCAGGCAGTCGGGCAGACTCTCTCTCTCAATCACCAGGGAGTGATAGCGGGTGGCCTCGAACGGGCTCTCCAGCCCCTGGAACACCCCCACCCCCAAATGATGGATGGGGGAGGTCTTGCCATGCATCACCTCCCTGGCGTGAACCACCCGCCCCCCGAATGCCTGGCCGATACTCTGATGCCCCAGGCAAACCCCGAGGATGGGGATCCGTCCGGCGAAGTGCTGGATGACCTCCAGCGAGATCCCCGCCTC
>DRMK01000061.1 GCA_011322575.1 Gammaproteobacteria bacterium | reverse complement strand
GTTCAGCAGCATGATTCCCGCCGCGGCGAGCCGCCGCAGTGCATGGCCTACCTCCCCGTCGATCTCGTTGGGATGGTTGGCGTGAATCACTACTACCGGCTGTAGCCGCGTTTGGCCTAGCCAGTCCAGCAGGGCGTCATTCACCCTTGACGGCAGCACCACCGGCAGGCGGGTATGGATACGTATCCGGCGCAGGTGGGGGATGGGTTCCAGTCCGGCCGCCAGCCTGGCCAGCCGTCCGTCGCTCAGGGTAAGGGGATCGCCACCGCTCAGGATCACCTCGCTGATGGTAGGGTTGGCAGCAATATATTCGAGCGCAGAGCCCCATCGATCGGGATGCGGGATGGCCTCGCGATAAGGGAAGTGGCGCCGGAAACAGAAGCGGCAGTGCAGGGCGCAGGTGCGGCTGGCAACCAGCAGCACGCGGCCGCGGTATTTGTGAATAAGGCCCGGCGCGGCCAGGGCGTCTCCGTCGCCTACCGGGTCGGTGTGGTAGCCGGGGGGGGAGAGCTGTTCCCGCCGTTGCGGCAATACCTGCAGCAGCAGCGGATCGCGTGGATTGCCAGGCTCCATCCGGGAGATGAAACCCTCCGGGACCCGGAGCGGAAACTCCTGTTCCGCGGAACACTCCGCATCTTCAGCTGACAGCCCCAGCCTGCGCAGCAGCTCCCGGCGACAGGTCACGGCCCGCGCCAGCTCCTGTTGCCAGGCGGGAGTGTGTAAAAGCGGCTCTTTTGTGGGTATCATAGGCGGCTATTGTACAGGAGTGAAATGGCACCATGGCGAGTTACAGCACCAACGAGTTCCGGCGTGGCCTGAAGGTTATGCTGGACAGCGATCCGGCGGTGATCATCGAAAACGAGTTCGTCAAGCCCGGCAAGGGGCAGGCCTTCAACCGGGTCAAGCTGCGCAACCTCAAGAGCGGACGGGTCATCGAGCGCACCTTCAAGTCCGGAGAGAGCATCGAGGCCGCCGACGTGGTGGAGACCGAGATGCAGTATCTCTATAACGACGGTGCGGCGTGGCACTTCATGGATCCGGAGAGTTACGAGCAGATCGCCGCCGACGAAACCGCCGTGGCGGACGCCAAACAGTGGCTCAAGGAGCAGGATCTCTGTACGGTGACGCTATGGAACGGCGCGCCACTGAGCGTCACCCCCCCCAATCATGTGGTTCTGGAGGTCACCAGCACCGAGCCGGGGATCCGGGGGGATACCGCAACCGGCGGCACCAAGCCGGCTACGCTGGAGACCGGGGCCGTGGTGCAGGTGCCGCTGTTCGTCAACGAGGGGGATCTGATCAAGGTGGACACCCGCAGCGGAGAGTACCTCTCGCGCGCCAGGGAGTGAACGGCGACTGGCGACCGGCGGCGTCGCTGCGGGTCCTGCGGCGGCGGGCCGCCATGTTGGCGGAGGTCCGCGCCTTCTTCGCCGCGCGCCGGGTGCTCGAGGTGGAGACGCCGCTGCTCTCTGCCGCCGCCGCCAGCGATCCGGCCGTGGAGAGCTTCGTCACCTGTTATGCGGGTCCAGGGGTGGCGTCCGGCTGCTCCATGTATCTCAACGGTTCCCCGGAATTCGCCATGAAAAGGCTGTTGGCGGCCGGCAGCGGGCCTATCTACCAGATCTGCAAGGCGTTTCGCCAGGGAGAGGCGGGGCGCCACCACAATCCCGAGTTCACCCTGCTGGAGTGGTATCGCCCCGGCTTCGACCACCGCCTCCTTATGGATGAGGTGGAGGAGCTGCTGCGTGTCCTGCTCCCCGATCTGGGGGGCGGCGAGCGGCTCAGCTACCGGGAGGCGTTCCGTCGCCATGCCGGTATCGATCCGTTGACAGCAGAGGAGCAGGAGCTGGCGAAGTGCGCCGCTTCTCATGGCCTGGGCGGCGTGGCAGGTCCGGATGGGATGGGAGTTGATGGCTGGCTGGATCTGTTGATGAGCCATCTGGTCCAGCCCCGCCTGGGACGAGAGGGCCCCTGTTTTCTGTTCGACTATCCCGCCTCCCAGGCGGCCCTGGCCCGGATCCGGCCCGGCACGCCGCCGGTAGCGGAGCGGTTCGAGCTGTTCCTGCGCGGCGTGGAGCTGGCCAACGGATTCCATGAGCTGCTCGACCATGAGGAGCAGCGGCGCAGGTTTGATGCGGATCTGCAGCGCCGCGCCCGGGCTGGGCAGCCACTGCCACCGCTGGACCGGAATCTGCTCGCGGCGCTCTCTCACGGTTTGCCCAGCTGCTCCGGGGTGGCGCTGGGCCTGGATCGCGTGCTGATGCTGATGTGCGGTGCAGAGGAGATCGGTGAGGTGCTTGCCTTCCCCATCGGCAGGGCGTAAGTCTCACTCCTGCCAGGTGAAGCGGTACGCTACTCCTTCTATTTCGTAGGAGATCTGCAAGGTCGTAATCCGGGGGTCATCCGCTTCGGCCTGTTCAATCCTCCAGGGATAATCGGGGAATACCGCCTGCCTGGCGAGGCCGTAAGCCTCATACTGTTCCCTGAGTTCCACATCTGTCCCCCGGTCCAGGAGCGCCACCACCGACCTCTTGACCATGTCGTTCCCGGTAACTGGTTCGGGGCTGTCGGCCTCGTACCACTGGATATCGATACTTTCGAGCAGCCCCGTGGAGCTGTCGTAGTTCAGAGTGGGTACCGGCCAGGGCAGCTGCTGCGCGACCTTCTCCGGATCCAGTGCCGGCAGCTCGAAGCTGGCCACGGTCCCGGCGGTGTCGCGCAGCTGCCAGCTGCCTGCTACCGCCCTGTTCAACAGTCCCGAGCTATTGCCGCCGGGAGGGAAGCTGTAGCGGAAACGGTCCCAGGTGCCGTCGCCATCATCATCCAGGGCGCGCAGCCGGAAGTAGTCGTTGCCACAGCCATCATCCACCCTGCTCAGGGCCTCGTTGCCCAAACCGTTTTCCGGGTCGAACTGGGCGCCGGAGGCGGTAAGCGTGGCGGCCGGGGGATAGAGTGCGATGTACACCGAGCTGTTGCAGATCTGTGCCAGGTCCGGCGTACTCTCATCAGTATCTATCTGCATGGCAAAACCCGCGTACTGGTAGTCGCTGAGGGTGGCGGAGCCGGAACGGGCCCGGGACAGCGGTGCCTGCCAAAGAAATCCGGGAACGGCACGATAGTAAGTCCCATCCTCGACATGATAGCTGACGTAGCCCTCTGTCGCGCGGGATTCCTGTACCACGTCGGCTATCACCGGGGAGAGATCTTTCCACACCCCGGCCTCACTATCCGGGCTAGAGCCACCACTCTGGCACCCGGCGAGCAGAGCCATGAGGAGCGCTGCCAGCGGCGCTGGAGGGGCGGGCAGTGTTCTGGGCATTCTTCTCATTGCAACAACTGTCTCCGGGGTGTTTGATACAGCGCCAACATCCCTGAACGCCTGCTGGGAGGGGGCTTGTACCGGGTGGACCCAACGATTCCGGCTTTGCCCATGGAAACCCTATCGACAGGCACAGGTTGCCTCTTTAATCGACACCGATAAGCGGGCATACTGGCCCCTCCGCGAAGAGGGGCAGGTATGAAAGTCTGGCTGTACCGTGTTTTTCTGGGGATGTGGGCGGGTTTGCTCCCGACGGGTAGCTTTGCGCTCAGCTTCGCCCTGCCGCCGGACGGGGAGGATGTCGTGGGCAAGACAGAGGTGGTGGTTGCCCGCTACGAGGACACTCTGTCTGACTTTGCGCGCAAATACGACGTGGGTTATCGCGAGATGCTTGCGGCCAATCCCGGTGTCGATCCATGGCTTCCCGGCGAAGGGACGCGCGTGGTAGTCCC
>DRMK01000060.1 GCA_011322575.1 Gammaproteobacteria bacterium | reverse complement strand
GGGCTAGCACTCTTTCAAGGCGCGGGTAATAAACCAGGGAGGTCTTCCTGATTTATCACCTAGCCGTTCACCCGCACCGGCCACCACACCGCATGACCCGGTTTGATCTCATCCTCGAGATGTTCGAGTATCAGCTGCACCTTGTCCGTCTCGTCGAAGAATTCCACCACGATAGGCAGCTCCATGGAGAGATCCACCAGCCGGGCGCTGTGTATCCGGCCATTGCTGCCGAAGCCGGTGATGCCGCGGAACACGGTCAGGCCACGCAACTTCTCCCAGTCGTGCAGGCGCTTGAGAAGCTTGTCGAGCTGCACCTCTCCCTCCAGCAGGTAGATACGCGCCATGGTCAGTTCCCGGCTCTTCATATGCTCCTCCCTAACAGAATGCCCAGCCAGGCCGCCAGCAGGCACATGGCAACGCTGAGCAGTACATTCATCAGCGCCTTGAGCAGTGCCCCATCCTCAATCAGGTTCATGGTTTCGAGGGAGAAGGTGGAGAAGGTGGTAAACGCCCCCAGCAGCCCCACCAGCAGCGCCGCGCGCCATGCCGGTGACAGAGTCAACCGCTCGACCAGCAGGATATAAAGCAGCCCCATCAACAGCGAACCCGCTACATTGACCACCAGCGTGCCCCAGGGAAACTCCCTGCCGAGACGCCCATAGACCCAGGTGGATGCCCAGAAACGCAGCAGCGCGCCTACTGCCCCGCCGCCGGCAATGGCCAGGGTCTGAATCAATATTCCGATCTCTTTATCACTGTACGGATCTTCCCAAGCCCGAGGGACCTGGCGGCAACTTACCGCCATGCAGCCGCTCCCCCGGAAACAAGAGTATCTGTCAAGTACGGTTTCTCATGAGAACGCCCGCACGGTCTGGCGAAGAACCACACCAGAACCTTGCAGTATAGTGGCTTACATGAATTCGCTGCAAGGATCCGCCGCCCACTTTCCGCAACAGAACTCTCACTTGCCGCCGCGGGCCTTGTCCAGCTCCCGTAACCGTCTCAGTTTCTCCCCGATCTTCAGCTCCAGCCCGCGGGGCACCGGACGGTAGTAACTGCGCGGCTCCATCCCGTCCGGAAAGTAGTTTTCACCCGCTGCGTAGCCCTCCTCTTCGTCGTGGGCGTAGCGGTATCTGTTGCCGTACCCCAGCTCCTTCATCAGCTTGGTGGGGGCGTTGCGCAGATGGAGCGGCACCTCGCGGGAGCCATGCTGCCGCACGTCGGCACGCGCCTGGTTGAAGGCCACGTAAACCGCGTTGCTCTTCGGGGCGCAGGCCAGGTAGATTATGGCCTGGGCGATGGCCAGCTCCCCCTCCGGGCTGCCCAGGCGCTGCTGTGTATCCCAGGCGTCCAGGGCCAGCCGCAGGCCGCGGGGATCGGCGTTGCCGATATCCTCGCTGGCCATGCGCACCACCCTGCGGGCTATGTAAAGGGGATCGCACCCCCCGTCCAGCATGCGGCAGAACCAGTATAGCGCCGCATCGGGAGAGGAGCCGCGCACCGATTTGTGCAGGGCCGAGATCTGGTCGTAGAAGGCCTCGCCCCCCTTGTCGAAGCGGCGCACTCCGCCACTGATCACCTCCCGGATGATCTCCTCGTCCAGGACGCCGTCCCCGGCCAGATCGGCGCAGATCTCCAGCAGATTCAGGGCGCGCCGGGCGTCGCCGTCCGCAGCTCGGGCCAACCGGTCACGCAGCTCCGGCGCGCAATGCAGATTGCGTCCCCCGAGTCCGCGCTCCTCATCCTGCAGCGCACTGTCGATGATGCCCCGCAGCTCGCCCGGCTGCAGCGGCTTGAGCAGATAGACCCGCGCCCGTGACAACAGTGCGTTGTTGAGCTCGAACGAGGGGTTTTCGGTGGTGGCGCCGATGAAGGTAACGGTGCCATCCTCCACGTAGGGGAGAAAAGCGTCCTGCTGGGACTTGTTGAAACGGTGCACCTCGTCCACGAACAGGATAGTTCCCTGGCCCGAGGCCTCGCGCGCCTGCCTGGCTTGCGTAATGGCCGCCCGGATCTCCTTCACCCCCGACAGCACGGCGGAGATGCTCAGAAACTGCGCCCGGGCATGATGGGCGACCATGCGCGCCAGGGTGGTCTTGCCGGTGCCGGGCGGCCCCCAGAAAATCATGGAGTGCAGGTGATCCGCCTCGATTGCCTGGCGCAGGGGCTTGCCGGGGCCCAGCAGATGGGTCTGGCCACGGAACTCCTCCAGGGAACGGGGCCGCATGCGATCCGCCAGCGGCTGATGATCAGTCGGTCCCGGCGGCCGTTCCATAACCGGCCTCTCCGGGCTCATGCGGCCGATGCTCTACTGTCCATCAATGACATCCACCCCCCGGGGGGCGGTGAACCTGAACAGCTTGTCGGACAGCGGCTTGTTGACCTTGATGTTGCGAAACTGCAGGCGTGTGGTCTGCCCCAGCGCATCCACTACCTCCATCAGGCGCAGCCCCTTGCTGCTGAAGCCGAGCCGAACGCTCTTGAAGCTGCTCTCCCCCTTTTTGGGACGCAGCTCCAGCCACTGCAGATCGGAGCCGTCGCGCTTCAGATCGGTGATGGAGAAATCCCTCTCCAGGGGGCGTTCACCGCTGAGCAGCAGCGCCGGAGTATCTCCGAGAGCGCTGCCGGTGGACTTGACGATCACCTGTTCCAGATCGGGATCGTAGTTCCAGATCTTTCCGCCATCGGCCACATAGAGCTGCCGGTATGGCTTGGTATATTCGAAACGGAACTTCCCCGGCCGTTGCAGCGCGAACACCCCTTCACTGGTCTGGGTAGGCTTGCCGTTCTCGTCGAAGCTGGTCTGGACGAAACCGGCCTGCATGGTCTTTATCCCCTTGTAGAAGGCATCCAGATGCTCGCGCGCGCTCTTCGCCTCGGACGCGGTTGCCAATAGCGTCAGAATCAGCAGGGCCAATACTCCGTTAATGGTTTTCATGGTGTGGTTCCTAGGTAATGAATCAGGGAGGTCTTCCTCAAATCGTGTGGGTAAAATGGTAAATCACCGCGTAGCGGCTCCGTCCTTGACAGGCGGAATGCACGCCACATACTCGGTAGCCAGAAGGGGATTGGGGCTGTCTGG
>DRMK01000059.1 GCA_011322575.1 Gammaproteobacteria bacterium | reverse complement strand
GTCACCTGCTCTCCCTGGTGGCAGGGTGCTGGCTATGAACTCATAGGACAGCATTTCGTCCCCGCTGTTACCCCAGTCGCTGGTGAACATTACCATGCTGCCGTCCGGGCTCGGTACCAGCTTGACGGACTTGATGTAGTTGGTGGCGGAGCTCTGATGGTGACCAAAGCGCTGGATGGTACCGCTGCCGTCCAACCTTACCGCCAGAAGAGAGCCGTCGTTCACTGTTTCGGAAGGGGAGTCACCGTGGACATACTCCAGGCTGACATAGGCCCAGCCTGGTCGTCTGATGTTGCGGCAGGAGATGTGCCCCTTGTGTGTCAGGAAGTCGGTTCGTATGTCGCCGTCCGGGTTCTGCGCCTCGCTGATCAGGGCTGTGTGCTTGCCGTCGTGCAGCCGGTACATGTTTACGTGGGTGCCATCCGGGCCGTGAAACTGCACATAGACCTCGTCTCCGGCACTGTCCACGCAGAGGTCACCGTGGTTGCCATGGTGCCACAGGCGGCGCTGGAAGGTGAGGGTGGTGCTGTCGTACACCTCCACGCCCCAGTGCGGCTGACCATTTTCCTCGAAGGCTCCCGCCCGGTTGCTGGCGTTCCAGTTGATCACCACATAGTCACCCTGCTGGGAGATTCCTACCCAGTCGAACAGATCCGGTGTTTCATCCCGGCCGCCCCAGGCCTTCGGCATGGTGCGGCGCGCGATTACCCGCCCTGTTTGCAGATTCACCACCAGAATAACGAGATGGCTGACATCCGGATTCGAGGTGTCCTTGCGGCAGGCCAGCGCTACCCGTTCGTCATAGTTGTCCATGTTGCTTTCACCCGGTCCCAGGGCCATGTAGTCGCACTCGCTGGATAGATCCATGATCTCATCGACCTGTTCCGTTTCCGTGTGGTAACGCAGGATACGCCGCTCGCCCGGTTTGAAGGCATAGATGATATGGGGATCCTCGTGCGACCACCGGGCCACATAGAGATTGGGCAGACAACGGATGGGTTTGTAACTGGCGGCATCGTATATGGCCACCGCGGAGTAGCGGTACATGGTCTGATCCGCATTCCAGGGCTGGATTTTGGAGTAGTCGTGACGCGGATAGCCGGTGAAGTTCTTCCAGCAGCGATCGGTGGCTTCGCCGATGCGGGTGATGTAGGTATTCGAAACCGGGTCGAGAACCGCCCCGCCGTACTCCGGCAGCGGGAGATCGCGTGGGCGCTCGGTGCTGGTGTAGGGTTTTGTCTCCCGGGGGTAGCGGGAAAGGGGAGGTTGTGTCTCACCAGGAGCTGGCTGGTCCTGAGGGGAGCTGCCCGGGGTCTCTTCCTGATCTGGATTCTCTGCCGACAGGTTCTCGTCCGGCTGCTCGCTGCCGGAGGATGCTCCCTGGTTCAGATCCTCGAGAGTGGGGGATTTGCATCCCGGTAGCAGAGCGATCACCGTTGTGAACAGCAGGGGGAACAGCAGGTTCTTGTTCATTGTTTGGCTCTCCTTCCATGCAGAATTGCTGTTAGTTGAAATATAACTATATGCTGATACTTGTGGCCGAAACGTCCACTGGTGGGCGGGTCGGACGGTGGATATCCTATCGGAACGGGATCCTGAAGCCGTCTACTGGTTCACACAATGAGGAAAGGCCGTCCCCAAATCGTGTGGGTGAAATGGCAAATCATCCTTGACAGGCGGAATGCACGCCACGTACTCGGTAACCAGAAGGGGATTGGGGCTGTCTGGCTGGAGACCACCGGAGTATCCACTACCTGCGCAAATTGCAAGTGGTTCGGCTATCCCAAAGTGTCCCCAATCCCCTTATGCCGACCATCTTCCGGCGTGCATTCCGCCTGTCAAGGACGAAGCCGCTACGCGGTGATTTGCCATTTTACCCACACGATTTGGGGAAGGCCCAATGGGGAAAAGTGCCGGTTACTCTTTCAGGGCCCTGTCGATGGAGAATGTGCGTGGCTGCCGATCGGCATTGACGAGGCGAATTCGCTGGCCACCGTAGCTTTTCCCGCCGGCCAGGCCAGTAACGTAGATCCTGGCGCTGCGCCGGGCGGATATAGTGACCTCGTCGGTTTCCAGATTCCAGACAGCGGAGATCCCCGCATCCCGCGCGGCGAGGCGCTCCTCCGTCTGGCGTCCCACTTCGTAGTAGGGAAGGGAGATGATCGGCAGGGTGGCAAACCGCTCATAGCGCTCCAGCGCCTTTTCCAGCCAGTCGGAGAGCAGAGTCTTGCCGGTGCTGTAGTCACGCAGGTTGGTCTGATGGAAATAGTGTGCCCAAGGGCTGTAACTCAGCATACGGATCACTGCCTGTTCCGTGTCCAGTTCCAGGATCTCCTGGTAGCTGCGCGGCTTCGGGCTTGCCCCAGGAGTGGTTGCGGGGTCCAACCCCTTTTCCAGGTAGCTCTCATGAAACATGTAGTTGTACTCGTCCCGCAGGGTGGCAGGGCGGCTCACGTTGAAGAAGAGCGCGGTGGGATAGCGGGGCAGCAGAACAATATCGAAACCGGGGACGAACTGCTCCCGGTTCTGGTTTACCAAAGAAGCGTCAGAGGCCAGGTAACGGATCCCGGTATCCTGGGCGGCGCGCAGGAATGCATCGTTTTTCCCTTTCGGATAAGGGGTCTGGGTTGCCCGATCGGTCAGCCCGGAGTGCATGCCGCTCACCAGTACCACCCGGTTACGCTCCAGACCCGGTAGTTCTAGCTGTTCCCACACCTCCGTGTTCCGCTCGATTTGGTCTTTC
>DRMK01000058.1 GCA_011322575.1 Gammaproteobacteria bacterium | reverse complement strand
GCAAGGCGTCGGCAATCTGACCCACCGGTCCGCTCCCGGCCTCAGCCATTGGTGCCCCGCTCTCCGGACCGCTAGGGAAAAAGAGAGAAAAAGCCGCGGCAGAAAAGAGCAGAAGGGCCGTCACTCCGAGAACCAACCAGCGGGAAAGCCGACCGTATCTCGACCCAGGCTGCGTCTGTTTCCCGGATCCGAGATTGTCCTGGTAGACACCGCGCAATATTGCCGCTCTGGCGGCTTGCTGGCTGGTTGGCCGCTTGTTTTTCATGATCGGTACACTCCCCCTGCGCCCGGAGCCATGAAAGAGAGATTCAGACTGGCATACAGAGACGATTCAGCAAGCGTGGCAACGTTACGACCGGAGACGAAACCCCTTCCTGCTCGCCCGATTCAACCTGATATGTAATTTTACCCTTTTTTTACAACCACAAGAACCGTTTTCATGCAACAATACCGCTTTGTGGCTCATCGTGGCATCAAATCCACACCGGTCACCGGCGCTGCGGCAAAGCCCGATTCCTCCGTTGCCCCTTCTCGCGAACGAGCTATCAATTTACAATAAACGGATAATGACCCCGCTACAGCGACAAACATAAAGCCTCTATGAATATAATGATACTCGGCTCCGGAGGGCGTGAACATGCCCTGGCTTGGAAAACAGCCCAGTCCCCGGCCGTAGAGCGTGTATTCGTCGCTCCCGGTAACGCAGGCACGGCGATGGAGTCCGGTGTCGAAAACATCCCCATCCAGACCACGGATATCGAACGCCTGGTCCGTTTTGCCCGCGAAAACGAGATCGCCATGACCATAGCAGGCCCCGAAGCACCGCTGGTAGCGGGTGTGGTGGACGCATTCAGCACTGCCGGGCTGCGCTGCTTCGGGCCGACCCGGGCTGCCGCCCGCCTGGAGGGTTCCAAGCGTTTTACCAAGGAGTTCCTGGCCCGCCATGCCATTCCCACGGCGGAGTACGCCAGTTTTATCGAGCCACGACGGGCACATGACTACATCCGCAGCCGGGGCGCCCCTATAGTGGTCAAGGCGGACGGGCTGGCGGCCGGCAAGGGGGTGATCGTGGCCCGGAGCGAGCAGGAGGCGATTACCGCGGTGGACGGGATGCTGGCCGGTAATGCCTTTGGTGACGCCGGCCGTTGTGTGGTTATCGAGGAGTTTCTGAGCGGCGAGGAGGCCAGCTTCATCGTAATGGTGGACGGAGAACACATCCTCCCGCTAGCCACCTCGCAGGACCACAAGCCACGTGATAATGGCGATACCGGGCCCAACACCGGAGGCATGGGGGCTTACTCCCCTGCCCCGGTTATCACTCCCGAACTACACGCCCGTATCATGCGGGAGATCATCCAGCCAACGGTAGAGGGCCTGGCCGCCGAGGGAACGCCTTATACCGGCTTCCTCTACGCTGGCCTGATGATCTGTGCGGACGGCACCCCGAAGGTGCTGGAGTACAACTGCCGGTTTGGTGATCCGGAGACCCAGCCTATCATGATGCGCCTCGACTCCGATCTGGTGGCCCTCTGCGAACTGGCGCTGGACCAGAAACTGGATCGGGCTGCCGTGGAGTGGGACCCGCGCCCTGCCCTGGGCGTGGTAATGGCTGCGGGAGGATACCCTGGCAGCTACCGCAAGGGCGACATCATAAGCGGCCTCGGAGAAGACAGCGAGGACCTCAAGGTATTCCATGCCGGTACCGCCCTGAAGGACGGCAAGGTGGTTACCAACGGCGGCCGGGTATTGTGTGTTACCGCCCTGGGGGAAACCGTCGCCGCGGCGCAGCGGCGCGCCTACGACAAGGTGGGCGAGATCAGCTGGGACGGCGCGTACTATCGAACCGATATAGGCTACCGCGCCATCGGCCGCAGCTGAACCTGCAAATTCCCTTATGGAGCCAACCGAGAGAATCCGCATAGACAAATGGCTCTGGGCGGCGCGATTCTTCAAGAGCAGAGGGCTCGCGCGCAAGGCCGTTGAGGGCGGAAAGGTGCACTGCAATGGCCGCCGGGTAAAACCATCACACTCCATCCGCGCTGGTGACGAGCTGGAAATCCAGCAAGGTGGTTGCGCCAGAACCGTCCAGATATTGCGGATCTCCGGCCAACGCGGCCCGGCCGCTTTTGCGGCCAAACTGTACCGGGAGACCGAAGAGAGTATCCTGCGACGGGAAAAAGAGGCGCAGCTACGTCGTTCTCAGGCCATACCTGGCCTGCGCCGGCACGGCCACGGACGACCAGCCAAACGGGAACGTCGCCACATAATCCGGTTTACACGAGGGGAAGGTGGTTAGCAGCTGGCCTGCCAGACGCAAGACGAAACAGGAGCCGGCAGGAAAAGAGAGAGCGGGTAACTATGGCCCATGGCTATTTCGGATCCATCTAATGCTCTCTTATCGATTCCCTGGCAGCAAAACAGGCGACACCTTTTTGTCGCAATAACCACAATATTTACATGAGAAACAGGGAGAGCGAAATTACCGAAATATTTGGATGTTTCTATACATTTAATTTCTCATAACAAACATCGGCGTCGCGGATCAACCTCGTCATCCTTGGTATTTTCAGATTACACAAAATATTGACACTTACCGGATACAGCCAGGATGATCCTCTACCGCCATCATATATACTTAACCTATGAGACCATTTCCATGCCAGCTTTCCACGTATATCCGTGGTCGCCCTGCCGGGTTGCTGGATCTCTGGGAAACGCTCTTTGGTACACAAAAAATTCAAAAAAAAACTTCCTATTTTCCGGAAGATGGACTATATTCGGTAGGTACGCAGATCCGTTGAGAGCAGTACAAACAGGCACGGAAATTGCGTACGTCCAGATTGATGATTGATCGAGCCACCGACAAAGAGTGGCGTTGCGTACGAGCAGAGAAAGAGACGACATACCAACACAAGGGGTATTACTATGTTCAGGAAACTGTTGAAAGGAGCCTTGCTTGTAGCAGCCACGGTCATGGCTGGTGCGGCATGGGCAAAATTACCACCTCCTCCGGTAAACCAAAACCTTGGAATACCGGATGGAAGGTTCGCAGATATGACATTTAACACCTGTTTGGGGTGTCATGGCGATCCTAAAAACGCTCCAGCGCCGGTCAAGATAGGTTATCTACCTGACCGACACCATCTGCGGGTCGATACACCGATAGATCCCGACTATTCCGCCTCTCCCTACCCTGATCTGTCACCTGACGGAACTCACAAGTGTATTACCTGCCACAAGGTGGACTGGGTCGAGGATTCAAGCAAACCGCTGGGCGGTTACTTCAAGTTCGCACTTGAACCAACCGATCCCCAGTTCCGGGATTGCCTGAACTGCCACAAGCAGAAGAAGAAGGATGGCAGGCTAGTGGCGACGGTCCACCACCTGACCGACAAGGCGCAGAAGAAGTTGTGCTACCAGTGTCATGGAAGCCTGGTGAACAACGCGACAGATGATCACCGCGTTCCCGATCAGGCAAATGCTCCGGATCCCGGAAAGGCCCGTCATTGCGGCAAGGTCATGCCGGAAGGTGATCGCAACTTCTACGATATCTCGATTATTACGCCGTGGCCCGGCGACAACTACAAGGACAAGACCTGGCAAACAATGCTGGACACCATCTACTCTGATTGCCCAGACTTTGCCAAGAGGTACTACGATCCCAATGTGCTTGACGGCCAGTTCAACATCAATCCGCCTCGCTACAAGTACGAGATGGACTCCGATGGCAATATCCAGGCCATCCTCGTTCCAGACGGGATCGACGAGGGCCGCCGTACCGGTAACTGTGAGCACTGCCACTATCAGGGTGAAAACCCGGGTGATGATGTGCAAGCCAATACTGGTTTGGCAAAGGATGATATCGGCACCAACATGAGCAATCACCACTCAACAGGCGTCGGTCAGCTTGGTAGTGGATCTGTCCACACGTGCAGCCTCTGCCATGCTCCCGAGGATCCTCCTATCTTTACCATAAGGGGATGCGAGGTATGCCACGCCATAAGCACGGTGCACGCCATCGAATTTGACGCCGATGGCGACGGGATCGATCCTGGTAATGAAAAAACCCCCTTCATGGGCCACATCGGCAACGACATCAACTGCCGAGGCTGCCACCTGAACTTCAGGACGGGGCAGACATACCAGGCGAGTGAACTTGGCAAGATCCCTCCTGGTTACCAGGGTCCGGTTCCAAGCGTGACAACGCTTAGCACTGACGGCATGATAGCCGGCACTGCCACAGATCTGACCATCACCGGGTCGGGATTTTACACCGCCATAGATATCGGCGACGGTCGGACGGTCGAGGCCATACCAAGAATCGAGCTTGTGGGCTCCGACAACTCCGTCACCGAGATTGCTCTGGACAGGGCCGATGTTACGGAAACTTCCATCGACGTAACCCTGCCAGCCTCTCTCAAACCTGATACCTACGAGCTGTATGTGGTCAAGGGCCGCTATGATCCGGAGAAGGGAGGTCGGGACTACTCGCAGCGTAGCGGGGCCCGCTCGTTCCTCGTGGCACCCAATGCAAACATCGATGCGGTTAGCTGCAGCAACGGGAAGGTAACCATTACCGGCTCCGGGTTTGGTAACACCTTCGTTGCCGGATCGGACAGCATGGGTGTTTTGGGCGATGGCAGCAACTGCTCCATCGAGTCCTGGTCTGACACCCAGATCGTAGCCAACTGTGGTTCCGGAACCGGTACGGTCACTGTTGACGGCCTGTTCGGCGAAGCATCATCAGATGCCGCTTGTGGCGGTACAGATGACTCCGGTCGGCCCAAGTGGTGGTCTATCTGGAGCTGGTGGTCATCGTGGAGCTGGTCACGACGCTAGCACCTCAGGAAAGGCTTTTCGCCTGAAAGATCCTGCAGTTTTATTGCGGAATCTGAAAGACAGAAGCCGACTTGGCGAGGGAGATTCCTCTCTGGAGGAATCTCCCTTTTTGCTGGGATATGCTATAATTTGGGCAAATCAGAACAATATTTTAACCGCCCGAGTGAAACATAATTACGGAAGAAAGGCGGGCGGGGGAAGCAATTTATCAATAAAAGAGATGTGGCTTCGGGAAACCCTGTTTGGACGGATTTTCGCTATAACGACTCAAATTCCTGTTCAGATAGGGTAGATATGAGACGTTTCTCTCCTCGAGAGAAAAGGTAAAAGCATATGCTTGGTTCCATAGCGAGCCGAGCAATCAGTGCAGCAAAAAGTTCAGAAAGATCTCATTCCTGGAAGCAGAGCAGACCGGGGCAAGATCCAGTTATTTTCCCGGAGACAGCTGTTTCGTTACATATTTGTCGACAGGTATCCAGATATGGCAAGAAGCATGGTACGGCTTCTCCCTCCAGCAATAATGTTGCTGCTATCATACCTTCCTGCTCAAGCAGTTGTCGTACCCTCTCTGCGATCCCAGCACCCTGACATCACCGAAGACGAATTGGCAACAATGGACTCTGGAGACTGCCTGGAGTGTCACGGAAATCCCGATAACGCCGTCACTCCTGCCGACTCCGGATATCTACCGGATAGACATCACCTGAGAGTAGATACACCTATTGGTCCTTACTCGGCGTCTCCCTACCCAGAAAACTCATCCAACGGCAAGCATCAGTGTATCACCTGCCACTTGATTGACTGGATCCCTGATCCAGACATGCCCCTGGGAGGGAGCTATCGCTTTGCACTGGAACCTGTGCAGACCCGGAGCCGGAACTGCCTCTTGTGTCACTTGCCGAATGGAGTTGCTCTCGGCCGAAACAACGTGGAAGAGGCAACCAGCGCTGACATCAATGCCTACGAAGCCTCCTCGATCACTCCCGTCATCACCGAATTGAGCGAGACAAGAGTGACAGCCGATCCCGATTCTCCCCTCTTGCTGCTGGGAACAGGCTTTGTTGAATCCGCTGCCGATGGTGAAACCGCCAGCTCCCCTTGGGTCAGGTTAACAGATTATGGCGGAGATTTTATCGATATCTATCCGGACTATGTATCTTCCACCCAGTTGGAAATAACCATCCCCGCATCTATTGCGCCGGGAAACTACAAACTTACCGTCCGTAAACGCGATGAACGCCTGGGAACTGTTCTAAGCAGTCAACCTGCGGTCCTATCTGTGATACCACGTATCACTGTCGATACTGTACATTGTAATCTCAATACCATCACCATCAACGGTTCAGGGTTTTCCAATCACTATCTTGATGCCAGGGATTCCGGTACCAGCGTCCGCGCTGGAAAAGATGGGGAAGAGTGTCTCGTCCACAGTTGGACTGATGACGAGATTGTGGCCACCTGCAACTCCGGTATCGGGCAACGGCTTACAATCAGCACGTTGTATGACAGCTCTACCTCCAGCATATCGTGCAGTTTGAAACCAGGTCCAAAATGGTGGTCCATATGGAGCTGGTGGTCGTCCTGGAGCTGGTCCAGAAGATAGAAGAGATCGGCTTCACCTGCCAATCCTCCTCAGCACCTTCCGAATTGGTCTGTCCAGGCCACATTTTACCAATGCCGGATAGATCGAGCAGTAGACTCGGGATAGTTCGAGTTGCGCTTGCGCCGCAATTCTCATCCTGGAATCCCGTAGCACCAGGTAGCTGTTATTGGCTTCGTAACTATAATTGCCGAATATCTGCTTGTAGACATTCTCCCCAAACCCAAAATCGAGAATCTCGGGGCGATCCACCGTATGGATATCCTCTATCATCAGAAAGGTCAATATGGTACCCGGGCTGAATTCAGCCCACGCCTGATCGTAGCCAATATACTCATAGTAGTAGCGTCCCCGATATTGGTAGCCTATCACGTAGGCGACCGGCTGCTGCTTGCAATAGAGGAGATAGGAACGTAGCCATCCAAGATTAGCAAGCCCCTGATGATAGGCGACATTTCCATCAGTAAGATGCCGATAGCCCTTATGGGTATGTCTCTGCCAGCACCGAACGAAAATGTAATCCACGGCTTCGAGAAATCCCTCCACCTGAGCCGCGCCGGTGATCCTTTCAACACGATAATCCTTGCCTGCCGCCCTCTCCAGCATACGTACGCTGCGTTTGAGATTGTATCGCCTCTTCTTGCGGAGCGTGGCAAGATATTCGGAAAAGCTGTCACTGGTGCGTAGACCGCGTACCACATTTTTGTGGATACTGATGGGATAGATGGAAAACCCCGGCAGGGGATTCTCTATGGTGTAAAGGGGCGAGCCATAAGAGAGGCTTTCCATGAAAATCAGATCATATTCGTCCCGGCGCCCGCGCAACTCCTCGGCCAAAATACCCAAACATGGTCCCGGATCGGCACCCGTGGCGAAAACGATTCGTGTACCGAGCAGAGTGTATTGATGAACCGCGTTATTCCATAGGGTAACCGTACCAAACTTCAGATTGAAATGGCTCCGCTCGAGTGAAAACGGAGCAATACAACACAGTGTTCCTTCCTTGCGGATCAGAAACACCCGCAAGCTGGTATCGGTATAGAGATGGCGCAGCAGCAATCCAATATTGGCCGGGTGGTGATGGTATTCATGCGCTGGCGCATCCCGGAGAAAGGCCTCCCACTCATCCTTGCGGGCAGCCAGCTGCTCTTCCGACTCAATCACTTCAATGGCATACATCCCTTATGCCCCTCGCAGAACCGGTATCCTTACCGACCTCACAGAAACGAGCTTCACCACATTTCGTGGCAGCGCGTTGAGTCACCCCTGGCGGACGAGACACCTCCGTCAGGCCGCTCGCAATCTCCTTATGGCAGCCCCACAGTCGGTGAACATCCCGAATGCCGAGGAGATGGCGGCGCTCGGCGGCCTGCGCCATGCCCGCCCATTTGGGGAAGACCCTCTAGTACTCTTTCAAGGTAATAAATTAGGATTCAGCGTCCCTGTGGTGTCCCGCTGCGGCGTTGCAGTGCTTGACAAGGGAACAACCATTGCCTGCGCACTGCGCCTTGCCGCAAAACACCACAGGGACGCTGAATCATAATTTATTACCTTGGAAGAGTACTAGGATAATAATATCCCCACCACGCCATTTATTCCACTCTAGCTTCGGAGAATTCACCAGCCAAACGCCAACAGCCTGGCACTCCGGCTCGCTGTTACACCCCTAACTAGGCGATTCAGGGCCACATCCTGCCAAGTAGTCGAGAAACCGTCTTCGTAACGGTTTGTGTGCAAGAGATTGAATATGTCTGGCTCCCGGTTCCAGCCACAACTCCTTCGGCGGTTTCGCTGCCTCAAACAGCAGCTGGCTGTGGTGAGGGGGCACGATTTTGTCGTCCAGACCATGAATCAGCAG
>DRMK01000057.1 GCA_011322575.1 Gammaproteobacteria bacterium | reverse complement strand
CGCTCTTCCGATCTATGAAGTCGGCGCTGTTCATGGCGATCAGATCGGCGGTGAACTGGGCCGAGAAGTGGTACTGCTCCTCGTTGTCCTGCCAGTAGAGATCGGAGTAGAGATACTTGGTCTTCTCCAGGGCGTGCGCGATGTTGCACTGGGTGACCTTGAGATCCTGGGCCAGCAGGCTGGCCACCAGGTTGCCGTCGGAGTAGTTGCCTATAATCAGGTCGGGACGCCCCCCCAGCTGTTCAGTCAGCTCCTGCCGCGCCTCCGCGGCGAAGCGCTCCAGGTAGGGCCACACCTCGAAGCGGGAGATCCAGTGGGGGACCACCTCTCCCTCGAGGGTGCGGAACGGCACCCGCAGGATGAAGGTCCCGCTGGTGCCCTCTATGGGCTCCAGGGGCTGGTCGCAGCTGGTACCGCGTGCCTCCGGGAGCAGCCGCGTGACCACCATGATACGCGGCTCGATATCCAACCCCTGTTCGGAGATGCGGCGGCGCATCTCCCGCTCCAGGGCGCGCACCTGGTCGAGGATATAGACCACCTGGCCGCCGGTGTCGGGCAGTCCCAGTACCCCGTCCTGGCCGAAGAAGCCGTGCGGCGAGATGATGGCCAGCCGGAAGATCATCGGAATGCGCCCCAGGAAGCGCTCCAGAGATGTTGGGTCGGGGGCCTCCAGGATGTCCGCCAGCAGCTGCATGGTGTCGCGCATGCGCGCCACGTTGCGTCCCCAGCCGGGCTCGAAACCCAGCTCGCGCAGCCGCTCTCCCACCTGCGGCCACTCCTCGTCGGCGCCGCGGCCGGCGAGGAACTCCTGCGCCAGCTGCAGGTTGTGGCGCAGTACCTTGACCGAGGTGATGCCCTGGTTCAGCATCAGCTGGGTCCCCTGGTGCTGGTGAACGCGCAGAAACCCCAGCAGCCGCCAGCTGCCGCTGCCGGAGCTCTGGAACAGGTCGCTGGAGAGGCGCCGGTTCAGGAACTCCACGCCGCGCCCGATGGAGCGTGCCTGCTGCAGGCGCGGGAAGTCGCGGTTGAACGGATCCAGATCGATCTCCAGGATTCTGTCGCCATCGGTTGCTGGCAATACCAGACGCTCCTTGAAGGCGAGGAACTCCTCCACCGGGATCCGCTCCATGCGCCGCTGCTCCACCTGGAAGCGCAGGTAGTGCCAGCGCGCCACCGCGGGGCGCACCGCCAGGTAGATCCAGGGGGCGCTCAATGCCGCCTCCTGGGTGGCCAGGATCAGCTCCTCCAGCGCGCTGCCGGGCAGGGGGCTCTCCTCCCGCTCAGCGCAGAAGCGGCGCAGCTCGTCCTGCAGGTCGGAGTGCAGCAGAAACGGGCGCTGCAGATCCTGGTAGTGCTGCAGCAGCAGGTAGGCCTCGTCCCGGTGGTTGGTCAGAAAGGCCATCAGATTGGCGTCGTTCATCATGGTTATATCGGCAATCTCGATCCGGATCTTGTATGGGGTCGGGAGGTTCCGGTTTGCAGTTCACCCCCCTTGATCGGGAGCGGTTACGCTGCCCAGAAAGTCATAGTGCTGCATCCCCTCCAGGATGCCGTGGGCGTAGCTGGCGCTGGCGAAATAGATGCGCGGCCGGTTGCGCAGGTGCTCCAGCTCCGGGCTGTAGTTGCCCACCACCACCCCGAGAGTGTTGCCGCTCAGCATCTCCTCGTCGTTGCCGGAGTCCCCCGCCACCAGCAGGCACTCCGGCGGCACCCCCCAGCGCATCGCCAGGTAGCGCACCGCCATCCCCTTCGAGGCGCGCACCGGCAGGATGTCCAGGTAGGCCTGGTGGGAGTAGATGACCCGTGCATGCAGATCCAGCCTGCGCAGGTGGCGGCGGATCTCCTGGATGTCCGGCGCCTTGTCGGGATCCACGTTGTAGCTGATCTTGAAGCGGCGCTGGTTGATCTTCGCCTGCAGCTTGAGTCCGGGGATGGGATCCAGGGCGGCGCGCAGCTCTTCCGGCTTCCACAGGTAGTCGATATGGCGCTGCCAGCCGCCATCCTCCACCAGCCCGGTGCCGTAGTGCAGCTCGCTGCCCACCGAGGTGATGAGCAGATCGGGGCGCGGGATCCCCCACTCCCTGATCACCTTCAGGGCGCTGTTGAGGTGGCGCCCGGTGGCGATGCCGAAGCCGATCCGCTCTTCCGCTCCGGCCAGCTCCCGAAGCAGCAGATCCAGTCCGGCGCGATCCCCGATCAGGGTGTTGTCGATGTCGCTGATCAGGATGCGGTCCACCGCCGGCAGACGGCTCTTGTGGGCGCGGATGAATGGCTTGTGGTAGCGCCGCTTGACCCGCTGCAGCTCGCGCAGGTATCTCTTCACGTGGGCGCTCCAGGAGTAGTGGCGCCGCACCCCGCGCAGCCCGTTGCGCGACCACTGCAGCCAGCGCTGCCGGTCGCTCACCGCGTCCAGCAGGGCGGCTCCCAGGGCGTCGGCGTCCAGCGGGTCGATCAGCAGCCCGTTGCGGCAGTGCTGGATGATGTCGATGGGGCCGCCATCCTCGGTGGCCACCAGCGGTACCCCGCTGGCGGCCGCCTCGATCAGGGTGAGCCCGAACGGTTCGGTGAGCGCCGGATTCACGAACAGGCCACGGGTGCGGGCGGCCAGCCGGTAGAGATCGGGCACGTCGCTGGAGCTGTGCCGTTTCGGGTAGGCGATACGGCCATGCAGATCGTAGCGGTCGATGGCCAGCAGCAGCTCCGTCAGCACCTCGCGCGCGCCGCTCTCCAGGGTGGTTATATCCTCCCGGTTGCCGGCCACCACCACCAGGTTGGCGCGCTCCTGCAGCTCCCTGTTCTCTCCGTAGGCCCGCACCAGGGTGGCGATGTTCTTGCGCCGGTCGGCGCGCGACAGGGCCAGGATCATCGGCCTGCGCGGCTGGCGCAGGAAGCGCTCCAGCTCCGCCGCGTAGGCGGGGAGCGGTTCCCCGCGCCGCGGGGGATGGAAGCGGGACAGATCCACTCCCGGCGGGATCACCACCATCCGCTTCGGGTGGTAGTTTTCGTACTGGCTGTACTGCTCCTCCACCTCTTGGTTGGTGCTGGCCACCACCAGGGAGGCGTTGCCCAGGGTGATCTCCTCCGCCTCGATGCGCTGGCTGATGTTGTAGCGGCTCTCGATGATGTTCTCCGCCATGCCGCTCTCCAGCAGGCGCTGCAGCTTTACCCGCCCCAGGGAGTGGCCGGTGTGGATAAGGGGAATCCCGAGCAGCTGCGAGAGGCGCGTCCCCACGTAGCCGGAGTCGGCGTAGTGGCTGTGGATCACATCCGGAGTGCGCCCTATGCGGCGCATCTGCTGCAGGGCGTTGTCTATGAAGGCGTCCAGGTGGGGCCAGAGCAGCTCCTTGCGCAGGTAGCGGCGCGGGCCGCACGGGAGGCGGATGATGTGGGCTCCCGGGGCGAGCTGCTCCTGCGGTTCGGCGTAGTCCGGGGAGAGACTGGGATCCTCGATGCGGCGCGTGAGCAGATCCACCCGGTCCACGTCGGGATGGGCGGCCAGGGCCCGGGTCAGCTCCACGGCGTACTGGATCTGGCCGCCGGTGTCCGCGTCGCGTCCCAGCTCCAGCTGGTGGCCGCGGATCAGGCCGTGCACGCTGATCAGCAGCAGGTAGAGTCCCTCGCCCCTGCCGTCAGCCATTCCGCCACCGCTCCAGGAAGCCGTCGTAGAGCGCTCGATCCATAGCGGTGGCGCCGCGCTGCTGGCAGATGCGCGCGGCGAACTCCAGGGCGCGCTGCAGGGTCTCCGGCGTCTCCCAGCCGCGCAGCAGGCCGAGCAGGGTCACGGCGGCGAACGCGTCTCCCGCCCCGACCGTGTCGGCGATCTCCGCCACCTCCACCGGAGAGCCGAACCGGGCGTCCCCGGCGGTGATCACCCAGGCGCCGTTCGCACCCATGGTGATCACCAGCTGCTCCAGCCCGCTCCGGGCGCGCAGCTGTTCGCCGGCGGCGGCGATCTCTCCGGGTGGAATCTCCCGCTCCAGAAGCGTCGCCAGCTCTATCTCGTTGAGTTTCACCCAGCGCGCCTGGCGCATGCGCTCCATCACCTCCTCCCGCTCCCACCACGGGGCGCGCAGGTTGACATCCATGAACAGCGGCAGCGGCCGCCGTTCGCAGAGGGTGTCCAGGGCCGCCCTGGATCCGGGGGCGCGGATCGCCAGTGAGCCGCAGTAGAGCAGCGGGTGGTCGTTACCCTCCAGCGCGGGGGGAGTGATGAAGTCGTAGGCCTGCCGGGGCAGGATGGAGTAGTACGGTTCTCCGTGGTGGATCTCCACCTGGACCTGGCCGGTGGGATGGTGCGGATCCAGCTGCACGCCGCCGGTCTCCATTCCCCAGGCCTGCATGGTTTCCAGCACCCGCTGTCCCGGCGCGTCGTCGCCGACGCGGCTCACCAGCAGGGGCTGCACGCCAAACCCCTGCAGATGCCAGGCGACGTTGAACGGCGCTCCGCCCAGGACGCTGCTGCCGTCAGGGAAGCTATCGAACAGGACCTCACCGAAGATGATCGGCTGTCCCGCGATGCGGCCGGTACCGCGCGGTGAATCTGTCATCCATCTCCCCCGGTATGCAAATGAAAAAACCCTTATATACCATACCATCCCCGGCGCGGGTGTGTCCCGCTCCAGCCTTATGTAGTAAAGTTTTGCTCCATGAACAAGCTGCGGATTATTGCCAGAACCATAGACCAGCTGAACGAGTATCTGGGGCGGGCGGTTGCCTGGCTGACGCTGGGCATGGTGCTGATCACCTTTGCGGTGGTGGTGCTGCGCTACGCATTCAATCTTGGCTGGATTGCCATGCAGGAGAGCGTCACCTATCTGCACGCGGCGGTGTTCATGCTGGGGGCCGCCTACACCCTGAAGCGGGATGGCCACGTCCGGGTGGACATCTTCTACGGCAAGATGGGGCGCCGCGGGCAGGCCTGGGTGGACCTCGCCGGGGCGCTGCTGTTGCTGCTGCCGGTGGCGGGGTTCATCGTCTGGATCAGCTGGGGGTATGCGGCCGCCTCCTGGGCGCTGTTGGAGGGGTCGCGCGAGCAGGGGGGGCTGCCCGGTGTGTTCCTGCTCAAGAGTCTGGTTCCCGCGCTGGGGATTCTGCTGCTGCTGCAGGGGGTGAGCCAGGCCGTCAACAGTCTGCTGGTGCTGACTGGCCACTCTGCCGGAGAGCAGGCCGAGCGCCCTGCGCCGGAGGTATAGGCGGTGCTGGCGCTGCTGATGTTCTTGTGCGTGGGGCTGGTGCTGCTTAGCGGCTATCCGGTGGCGTTTGCGCTGGGGGGGACGGCGCTGCTGTTCGCCCTGATCGGCACCCTGGGCGGGGCATTCGACAGCGCTCTGCTGGCCGCCATGCCCAGCCGTCTGTACGGCATCATGACCAACGCCACCCTGATCGCGGTGCCCCTGTTCGTGTTCATGGGGGTGATGCTGGAGCGCTCCCGGGTTGCCGAACAGCTGTTGGAGACCATGGCCGCGCTGTTCGGGCCGCTGCGTGGCGGACTGGGGATCTCGGTCACCATCGTGGGGATGCTGCTCGCCGCCAGCACCGGTATCGTGGGGGCCACGGTGGTGACCATGGGGTTGCTCTCCCTGCCCACCATGCTGCGCCGTGGCTACCATCCGGCACTGGCGGCGGGGGCCATCTGCGCCTCCGGTACCCTGGGGCAGATTATCCCCCCATCCATCATCCTGGTGCTGCTGGGAGATGTGCTGGCCTCTGCCTACCAGCAGGCGCAGCTGGATATGGGCATATTCGCGCCGGATACCGTCTCGGTGGGGGATCTCTTTGCCGGGGCGCTGTTGCCGGGGCTGCTGCTGGTGGGGCTCTACATCCTCTATCTGGTGCTGCTGGCCTGGTGGCGGCCCGAGGCGGCCCCCGCAGTCGCGCACCGCGAGCGCGGCCTGCACGGCAGCGCGCTGCTGGTCGAAGTGTCGCGCGTGCTGCTGCCGCCCTTGCTGCTTATTCTGGCGGTGCTGGGCTCCATTCTGCTGGGGCTCGCCACTCCCACCGAGGCGGCGGCGGTGGGGGCGATAGGCGCCATGCTGCTGGCGCTAGGACAGCGCCGCTTGAACCTGGAGGTGCTGCGCGAGGTGATGCGCAGCACGGTGCAGGTGACCAGCATGGTGTTCCTGATCTTCATCGGCGCTTCCATCTTCTCCCTGGTGTTCCGCGGCCTGGGAGGCGACGAGTTGGTGGAGCGGCTGCTGACCAATCTGCCCGGCGGGGAGTTTGCGGCGGTGCTGGTGGTAATGGTGATCATGTTCCTGCTGGGGTTCATACTGGACTTTATCGAGATTACCTTCGTGGTGGTGCCCATAGTTGGGCCCATTCTGCTGGCGATGGGGCTGGATCCGGTCTGGCTCGGGGTGATGATTGCCATCAACCTGCAGACCTCGTTCCTCACTCCACCGTTTGGTTTTGCGCTGTTCTACCTGCGCGGGGTTGCTCCGCCGGAACTCGAGACCGCCCAGATCTACCGCGGCGTGCTGCCGTTCATCCTCATTCAGTTGCTGGTGCTGGGGGCGCTGGCGCTGTGGCCCGGCCTGGCCACCTGGCTGCCTGCTCTGATCTACGAATGATAAGGTTCGTTCTCAGAACGGCTTGACGATCACCAGGATCACCACCAGCAGCAGGATGGGCACCGGCAGCTCGTTGATCCAGCGGTAGAAGACATGGCTGCGCCGGTTGCGATCCTCCTGGAACTCCCGCACCAGCCTGCCGCAGTAGAGATGGTAGCCCACCAGCAGCGCCACCAGCAGCAGTTTGGCGTGTAGCCACCCGGAGCGGGAGTAGGCGGACCAGGCATACTCGACCAGCATCCAGATCCCGAGGCCGATGCAGAGCAGCATGGAGGGGGTGGTGAAGCGGTACAGCTTGCGCTCCATCACCTTGAAGCGCTCGTTGCTGGCCGCGTCGTCACTCATGGCGTGGTACACGAACAGGCGCGGCAGGTAGAACAGCCCGGCGAACCAGGTGACCATGAAGACGACGTGAAAAGCCTTGACCCATAACATGACGACTGGTTGCTACTCCTGATAACGGTAGGTGGCCTCGATATCCTTGCGCGTCAGGATGCCATAGATCCCCACTCCGGTGCCATCCTCGCGGGTGATGTATGAGGCGTTGCTCTTCTCCTTGTCGAGGATATCCAGTGCCTCCCACAGGGTGACATGGCGCGCCACCGGTACCAGCTTCTGGCGCGCCGCCGGGATCTCGTCCAGATCGATCTGCTCCTCCCCGTCCCCCTCCGACTCCTCCAGGAACAGGGCCAGATCCGCCCCCGGCAGCAGGGTATGGGGACGGCCATCCTCCTTGATAACCACCCACTGGGGAGACTGTTTCATGATCCTGTGCAGCTGTTCGCGGCTGGCGGTGCGGTCGCAGGCGGCAAAGTCGCGGCTCATTACGCTGGTGACGCCGATGTGGTGCAGAGACTGGGCCAGCGGATTGTGGCGGTAGGTGAGGCCACGCGCCTCCAGCAGGATCAGATAGACCGATTTGCCCCCCACCAGCTCCTTGCTGATCAGTCCGGAGACTATCACCGTGAGCATGGCGGGCAGCAGGATGTTGGGGTTATCGGTCAGCTCCAGCAGCGCCATCAGGGCCGCCAGCGGAGCCTGCAAGGTAGCACCCATCATGGCGCCCATGCCCAGCATGGCATACAGCCCATGGGAGCTTATCTCGCCCGGAAACAGGGTGGATACGGTCAGTCCCACCGACCCTCCCACCATCGCTCCCAGCACCAGCGAAGGGCCGATCAGCCCGCCGGGCAGTCCCATTCCCAGCCCTACCGCGGTGGCAAGGAGCTTCAGGGCCAGAATGGCGAGCATCAGCCAGAGCGGCAGCTGCCCCAGCAGGGTGTCGTTTACCACCCCGTAGCTCACCCCCATTATCTGCGGAATGCTCACTGCGCAAAGGCCGGTGACCATCCCGCCGAAGCCCATGCGCGCCCAGCAGGGAACGTCGCTGAGCATGGTGGAGAAGTAGTGCAGCAGGGCGATGAAACCGGCCGCTACCAGACCCACTGCCACGGCGGTGATCAGCACCACCGGCAGCTCGTGCAGGGTACCTATCTGCAGGGCGGGAACCGTGAACGCCGGAGCGGTGCCGTAGAACTCGCGGCTCAATACCGTGGCGCTGAACGAGGCCAGGATCACCGGAGTAAAACTGCCGATGGTGTACTCCATCATTACCACCTCCATGGCGAAAATCACGCCCGCCAGGGGGGTGTTGAAAGAGGCGCCGATGGCGGCGGCTATGCCACAGACGATCAGGGTGCGGATACTGTTGTTGGGCAGGTGCAGCCATCTTCCGGTAAGGCTTCCGCCGGCGGCTCCCAAGTGGACGCTGGGCCCCTCGCGTCCCACGGAGTGGCCGCTGGCGATGCTCAGCGCCGCCCCGACAAACTGCAACAGGGCATTGCGCAACGGCAGATAGCCGTGGAAATAGGTGAGCCTCTCGATCACGTGCACAACGCCCACGGCGCGTCCGGCGACCGGTGTGAAGTGGAACAGCAGCCCGATGAGCAGCCCTCCGAGGGTGGGCAGCAGCAGGCGGTGATGCACATCCATTGCGGCGTAACCTTCACTGCCGCTTGGGAGATACATGGCCTGCAGTTGTTCGATGGCCATGCGGAAGGCGATGATTATGGCCCCGGCCACCAGCCCCACCAGGATGCCCAGAATCGCCATGGGGAGGATGGCGTCCGGGTCTGCCAGGCGCAGGCGCAGCTTCTCTAGCATGGTGTCCCCTTTGCGGAGAGCCGCGCCACCGGGGAGGTCTCCTGCGGGAAACCCGAAGTGTCCTCGACCCCGAAGCGGCTTATCATCACCATGATGGGGTGATATTATGCCACAGAAGCGGGATATGCTGTTGAGTGGTTTTCATATTTTCATGATTTGGCGGGTTTTTTTGGAGTAGCGGAGGATGGCGATCAAGGCTGGGGTGGTTGGCGGAACCGGATATACCGGCGCGGAGTTGCTGCGCCTGTTGGTGGCTCACCCCGAGGTAGAGCTTGTGTCGGTCACCTCCCGGTCCGAAGAGGGGAGTAGTGTGGCGAAGATGTTTCCCAATCTGCGCGGACATCTGGATCTGCCCTTCAGCGCCCCGGACGAGGAGGCGCTGCATTCCTGCGACGTGGTGTTTTTCGCCACCCCCAACGGCGTAGCCATGAAAATGGCGCCGGCTCTGCTGGATGCAGGAGTACGGATAATCGATCTGGCGGCTGACTTCCGTCTCCGGGATGCCGGGGAGTGGGAGCGCTGGTATGGAGTGGCGCACGCCTGCCCGGATCTGCTGGAGCGGGCGGTGTACGGCCTGCCGGAGGTGAACCGGGAGAAGCTGCGCGCGGCGCGCCTGGTAGCCAGCCCTGGTTGCTATCCCACCGCCGTGCAGCTGGGGTTTCTGCCGCTGCTGGAGGAGCGGGTGGTGGAACCGGGCAGCCTGATCGCCGACGTCAAGTCCGGCGTCAGCGGGGCGGGGCGCAAGGCGGCGGTGGCCACTCTGTTGGCGGAGTGCAGCGAGAGCATGAAGGCCTATGCGGTATCGGGGCATCGTCATCTGCCCGAGATCCGGCAGGGTCTGAACGCGGCCAGTCAAGCGCAGGTCGGGCTGGTGTTCGTGCCCCATCTGACACCGATGATCAGGGGGATTCACGCCACCCTGTATGCCACCGTGAAAGGAGAGCCTCCCGATCTGCAGGAGCTGTTCGAACACCGCTACAGGGATGAGCCGTTCGTGGATGTATTGCCCCCGGGCAGTCATCCCGAAACCCGCAGCGTCAAGGGGGCCAACGTCTGCCGCATAGCCGTCCACCGCCCGCAAGGAGGGGAGATCGTGGTGGTGCTGGCCGTCATCGACAATCTGGTCAAGGGGGCGGCCGGCCAGGCGATTCAGAACATGAACCTGATGTTCGGCCTGAAGGAGTCGGTTGGCCTCGAGGCCATCGCCCTGCTGCCGTGACCCGCATCGTCATCCAGAAGGAGCCGGAGCGGGATCACCCCTGGCGCCGCCGCGCGGTGGTGGTTCTGGCGGTGGTGGTGGCGCTGATAACGTGCTGGTCGGTATTCGAGTATGGGCGTTACCGGGCTGGTTACGATGGCGCTGCCATGCGGGAGATGCGCCAGAAGCTGGAGCAGACCAATGCCGGCCTGGAGAAAGAGCTGAACCGGCTGCGTGAGGAGAACTCCAACCTGGAGCAGTCCAGCCGCATCGAGAGCCAGGCCTACGCACAGGTCAGGGCCCATCTGGCGCGGTTGCAGGACGAAATCCTGGAACTCAAGCAGGAGCTGGCGTTCTACCGCAGTATCGTATCTCCGGAAGACAAGCGGCGTGGCCTTCAGATCCAGAGATTTACCCTGAACAGGAGTAGCGTAGAGCGTCTCTGGCGTTACAGACTGGTGCTGACCCGGGTACTGAACAACGGGGCACCGGCGAGGGGTACCGTGGATCTCACCGTAGAGGGGGAGGAGGCTGGCTCCGGTAACGGCAAACAGCTGGCGCTGAGCAGCATTTCAGTACCGCGTATCCGGCGGCTAGGTTATAATTTCAAGTATTTCCAAAATATCGAAGGGGAGCTCGAGATCCCCGAAGGATTCGTGCCGGAGCGGGTGGTTCTGGTGCTGAATCCGGGCGGGAAAGGCAACCAGACCCGGATACGAAAGGTTTTTGACTGGCCCGACAAAGGTCGGAACGGTGTTGGTAGTGTGGCAACGGGAGGCACAAGCGATGTGGGGAAAGAGTAAATCCGGAGCGGACAAGAGCAGCGGCACCGAGGTAGACACCCTAATCGGTGAGCACACCAGGGTGGAGGGGGATATCATATTCAGCGGTGGGCTGCATGTGGATGGTCACGTCAAGGGCAACGTGAATACCAGTCAGGGCGGTGACTCCGTGCTCAGCATAAGTGAAGTGGGTTGTATCGAAGGCGAGGTAAATGTAGCCAGCGTATTGGTAAATGGCACGGTAAAGGGGAACGTTCACGCCATGGAGCGGATTGAGCTCGGTCCCAAGGCGCGTGTAACCGGCAACGTGCACTACCGGCTGATAGAGATGGCCATGGGCGCCGAGGTGAACGGAAATCTGGTGCATAGCGCGGAGAAGGAGAACCAGGTGGTTTCCCTGAAGGGAGAGGGCAAGAAAAAGGGCAAATCCGGTTCTGTTTGAACGATAACCAGGGAGGGGATTCGAAGTACCGCGCCATTCGGTGATAGAATAGTGTGTCAGGGATCTTTGCGAATAGCGGCGGAAACTTCGACGGCACAAGGAGAGGGTTATGAATATTCTGGACACCATTTTGCAAAGCCAGGGGGGAGCCCTGGTGCGCCAGCTGGCCGGCACGCTAGGGATCGATGAGCGATCGCTCCAGAGCGTCATGGGCCAGGTGGTTCCGGCCCTGGCGCGTGGCATCCAGCGCAACGCCGCCAGCCAGGAGGGCAGCTCGAGCCTGTTCGACGCGCTTGCGCGGGGAAACCACCAACGCTACCTGGAGCGCCCGGAGAGTCTCGCCGATCGTGAAACCCAGCTGGACGGCAACGCCATCCTGGGTCACATATTCGGCAGCAAGGACGTAAGCAGGAACGTGGCGGGGTATGCGGCGCGGGAGACCGGCGTCAGCACGAGCGTAATCAAGAAACTGCTGCCGCTGCTGGCTCCGGTGGTGATGGGGGCGCTGAGTTCAAGGGCATCCTCGGCCGGAATGCTCTCCGGGGGTGGCTCCAGCTCCTCGCTGGGCACACTTGGCTCGTTCCTGGATTTCGACAACGACGGTAGCGTCGTGGACGATGTGCTCAACATTGCACGGCGCTTCTTCTGATTTGGTGGTCGGGGCCACGGAACCGGCTGCAGATTCTCCAGGGAGGGTATGGTGATGTTGGGCAGGGGTCGCAGGGGTGGCTTTCGCTGGTGGCCGATAGCGCTGTTCGGGCTGTTTCTGGTCTATTACTATTTCAGCAACCAGCAGGAGGTTCCACTCACCGGGCGCAAACAGCTGGTGGACATAAGCCGGGAGCAGGAGATGGCCTTGGGGCTCCAGTCATACAGCCAGATCCTGAGCCAGTCGCGCGTGGTCAGGCAGGGGGAGGTGGTCGATACGGTGCGCGCCGTCGGGATGCGGATCCGGCGTGCCGCCGCCGATGTGGATCCCGGATTTCAGTGGGAGTTCAACGTCATCGACTCGCCGCAGGCCAACGCATTTGCCCTGCCCGGTGGCAAGGTGGCGGTTTTTACCGGAATTCTCCCGGTGGTGGAGAATACCGACGGGCTGGCCGCCGTCATGGGTCACGAGATAGCGCACGCCATTGCGCGGCACGGAGCGGAGCGGATGGCGTACCAGAAGCTGGTGCAGTTTGGCAGCATGGCGGCGAGCATGGCCCTGGGTGGCATGGACATCGGCACCCAGCGGGCCGTCATGGGGGCCCTGGGGGTCGGTTCCCAGTACGGGATTCTGTTGCCCTTCTCGCGCAAGCACGAGACCGAGGCCGACTACATGGGTCTGATTTTCCTCTCCAGGGCCTGTTTCGACCCTTCCGAGGCCCCCCGCCTGTGGGAGCGCATGGGAAGGCTCAGCAAGGGGGCTCCGGAGGCGTTCATGTCCACCCATCCCAGCAGCGAGACGCGGATCCGCCAGTTCCGGGAGTGGATGCCCATGGCCCTGAAGATCCGCGAGAGCTACTGTGATTCCCAGGGAAACATGGTGGTTCAGCCAAGACCGGGGGTGAATGTCAGGAATGGCGGCTCCAGAGTCGCCATGTAGCCGTATGGAACATGGAGGGCAGGAATCATGGCAATAGCTAGAGTAACCGAGATTACCTCATCATCCGCAATCAGTTTCGAGGATGCCATAAAGCAGGGGATAGAGCGTGCCAACAAAACCCTGCGGAACGTAAAGTCGGCCTGGGTTCAGGAGCAGACCGTAAAAGTAGAGGACGGCAAGATATCCGAGTACCGGGTAAACATGAAGATAACCTTCATCCTGGACGATTGATACAAATGCCGAAGCTGGCCCCGTTTGGGGTATTGGGGGCGGTTCAGGGCATTACCTTGTGAAACGGCTTGATCGTCACGTTGCGGTAAATACCGGCCTCTACGTAGGGATCCTGGTCCGCCCACCGCCGAGCCTCGGCCAGTGAAGGAAACTCGGCAACCACCAGGCTGCCGCTGAAGCCTGTGGAGCCCGGATCGTCGCACTCCACGGCGGGGAACGGACCGGCCAGGACCAGCCGTCCCTCATCGCGCAACCGCTGCAGCCGCGCCAGATGGGCCGGGCGCGCCTTTTGGCGGCGCTTCAGGGTATCGGCGTGATCCGTGGCGATGATCGCAAAAAGCATGGTACCGGGTTCTTCTCCAACATTTTATTAACCCGGCAACATAATATATCGTATTCGGCTGTGCTGCGCGTCTGGGGCAAGGCGTCGAAACGCCGCTGTAGCATTCCTGCAGCAAGTTTCGACAACGCAGACCGCAGACGTGCACAGTACGGCCTGTCTTTTTGCTATCAATAGGTTAGGAGTTTCAGGCCTCTCCCCTCTCGGCGTTGCGTGCCTTGACAGGGGAGAGGCCTGAGGCTCTGAATGCGACATATTATGTTGCCGGGTTAATAAGACATCATAGAATCATGCCGCTGCGCTACGATCTGCACTCTCACTCCACCGCTTCTGACGGCACCCTCGCTCCGGCAGAGCTGGTAGCCCATGCCTCCCGCCAGGGAGTGAACGTGCTGGCCTTGACCGATCATGATACCACGGAGGGCCTGGAAGAGGCGTTCGGGGCGGCATCCCGGGCGGGGGTCGCCCTGGTTCCCGGGGTCGAGATTTCGGTCACCTGGGGTGGCGGGACCATCCACATCCTGGGCCTGAACATCGATCCGCTTCATTCCGGACTGCAACAGGGACTGGCCGGATTGCGCGCCTTGCGCGATCGGCGCGCCCGGGAGATCGGCATCCGTCTGGAGAAGATTGGAGTGGCGGACGCCTACGAGGAGGCCCGGCGTCTGGCCGGCGGCGGGGCGGTTGGGCGCACCCATTTTGCGCGCGTGCTTCTGGAGCGGGGGCGGGCGGACAGCCTTCCCAAGGTATTCAAGAGCTACCTGGTGCGCGGCAAACCCGGCTATGTGAAGGAGCAGTGGGCCACTCTGGAGCAGGCGGTGGACTGGATCCGGAAAGCCGGTGGTCAGGCTGTGATTGCCCATCTGGCGCGCTACCGGTTCAGCGCCACCCGCCAGCGCCAGCTCATCGGTGAGTTCAAGGAGTGTGGCGGCGAGGGCCTGGAGGTGGTCTCGGGAAGCTTCACTCCCGCCGAATGCCACGCCATGGCGCTGCTGGCGCAACGGTTCGGGCTGGGAGCCACCGTCGGGTCGGACTATCACGGGCCCGAAAACACCTGGCTGGAGCTTGGCAGGACCGAGCCATTGCCGCCCGGTTGCGCACCGCTCTGGAAGACGTCTGGCTGGAGACTTTACGAAGGGGCGCAGGGAGGTTATCCTTTGCGGCTCGATTAGGAGAGATGGCCGAGAGGCTGAAGGCGCTCCCCTGCTAAGGGAGTATGGGGTCAAAAGCTCCATCGAGGGTTCGAATCCCTCTCTCTCCGCCAAATATGAAAAGGGATCCCGTACGGGATCCCTTTTCATATTTTTGATGGTGGATTCGAACCCTCGATTCAAAAGAGCGGGTTCGACCAGGCGCGAAGCGCCGTAGGACGGCGGAGCGTAGCGACGGCGCCCCCTTTGGGGGGTGAGGCCGAAGGCCGAATCAATCCCTCTCTCTTCGCCAAATAGGGAAAGAGACGCTGCACGGGATGCGTTGCTTCGCCCTCATACCTGTCAACCGCCCAACGCCCCTTAGCTCTTCCTGGAAAATCCGCTTGCCTCTGCCCATCTCTTGCGGTAAAAGGACGGTGTCGTAATATATCTGTAATATTCTGCTGCTAGCCT
>DRMK01000056.1 GCA_011322575.1 Gammaproteobacteria bacterium | reverse complement strand
TGATCTTTACGCAGCCGGTGCCGAACTCCGGATCCACATACTCGTCCACGATGACGGGGATGCGCCGCCCGGTGAGGGGCAGCTCCACCTGCTGGCCGATCAGGTGCCGGTAGCGTTCGTCGTCGGGGTGCACCGCCACCGCTGCATCCCCCAGCATGGTCTCGGGGCGGGTGGTGGCCACCACCAGACAGCCCTCCTCGTTGACCAGCGGATAGCGCATGTGCCAGAGGTGGCCGCTCTCCTCCTCGGAGAGCACCTCCAGATCTGAGACTGCCGTGTGCAGCACCGGATCCCAGTTCACCAGCCGCTTGCCACGGTAGATCAGCCCCTCCTCGTACAGACGCACGAACACCTCGCGCACCGCTTCGGAGAGCCCCTCGTCCATGGTGAAGCGCTCCCGGGACCAGTCGGCCGAGGCGCCCATGCGGCGCAGCTGCTGGCTGATGGTGCTACCGGACTCCTCCTTCCACTGCCAGACCCGCTCGATGAAGGCCTCACGACCCAGATCGTGGCGGGTCTTCCCCTCGGCGTTGAGCTGGCGCTCCACCACCATCTGGGTGGCAATGCCGGCGTGGTCGGTACCCGGCTGCCACAGGGTGCGGTCCCCCTTCATGCGGTGGTAGCGGATCAGGATGTCCATGATGGTGTCCTGGAAGGCATGCCCCATGTGCAGCCGCCCGGTAACGTTGGGCGGCGGGATCATGATGCAGTAGGGTTGGCCCTCGCCGTGGGGGGCGAAGTAGCCCTGCTGCTCCCAGAACTGGTACCAGCGCTGCTCAATGGCGTGGGGATGGTAGCTTTTTTCCATGGATAACGATTACTCTGTTCAGTCGATATTGTGATATGCGAGCGGATAACCCCGCTCCTGATAGAAGCGGTAGCGCTGGCGGCCCTTTTCCCGCCGCTGCGGATCCTGGTCGACGATCTCGGCCAGCCGCTGGAAGCGACTAAAGAAAGACGGCGTATCGTCGGCCAGATTGATCAGCAGATCAATTTCCGTCTCCGGTTCACTGCCGCAGCCGATAACCACCGGCACCTTATCGTCTCCAAGGTCACTGCGCCGGTGGGGGATGAAGCTGCCCGGCCGGAAACTCCACAGCAGGTTGTCCAGCCGTTCCATCTGCTCAGGGGTGGCACTGTTGAGGTGGATGCGGTAACCGGCGCGGAACGCCTTTTCGGTCAACCGGCAGGCGAACCGCTCGCTGTCACCGGCCGCAAGGATATAGAAATCCACCTGGGTCATTGGGCCGCTCTGTCGAGCAGGTATTGGGTGAGCAGCGCCACAGGGCGGCCGGTGGCATTCTTCTTCTCACCGCTCTGCCATGCGGTGCCGGCAATATCCAGATGTGCCCAGTGCTGCTTTTCGGTGAAACGGGAGAGAAAACAGGCCGCGGTGATGGTGCCTGCCGGGCGTCCGCCGATGTTGGCCATGTCGGCAAAGTTGCTCTTCAGCTGCTCCTGATACTCCTCCCACAGCGGCAGCTCCCAGGCGCGATCGCCGCTCTCGTTGCCGGCCCTGATCAGATCATGAACCAACGGTGAATGGTTGCCCAGCACCGCCGAGGCCTGATG
>DRMK01000055.1 GCA_011322575.1 Gammaproteobacteria bacterium | reverse complement strand
CGAGTTTGCTGCGCATTCTGGCGAATGATGCAGAGTCTCCCGAAGCGCGATAGATTGCCAGCAGGTTACTGTGCAGATCCGTGCGCGACGGATCCTCGAGTAACGCACGTTCGAGTATGGCCTGTGCCTTGTCGATCTGACTGTACTCCAGATATCCGATTGCGTCATCCAGAGGATCGCGCTCTCGGACATCATTGTCGTTGTCCACTCGCATTACGAGTTGACGTGTGCCGGTCAGGCCCTTGCTCAACATGGAGTGGCTGGATGGCGGCATGGGATCGGTCGCCAGCAGTCCCTTCTCAAGATGTTGCGCCAGCGCCCGGGAGCGCTCCTCCCCGAGCAAGGGTCTGGCCTGGACGAGCATGCGGCGTCGTAGCAAAAGTCCTTTCTCGCCCAACGCGATGAACAGATCCAGCAGCGCGCCATAGGCCCCCTCGCTGTCCCGCTGCGCCAGGCAGCTGTTGATGCGCTGCACCTGGGCGATCAGGTTGGTGGGGGTTCTGGCCACACTGCGGGCCAGATAGCCGGTGGCACGGTCACCCCATTCCTCGGTATCTATCCGCAGCGATCGACAGCCGGACAGGTGAAAAGCCGGTTCCCGCAACCCTGCAGCATCGCTCCCCGGGGACGGGGTTATAAGGTTTGTCTTGTATGTACTCTTCATCGAATATTACCGGTAAAGATGTAACTGCATCTCGTACCTTGCCGGAATACCGTGGATTGTGATCCGCCCAGATATTATCGGCACTATCCGCAGAAATATTACATTTTTTCCACCGTTTAGGCGTCAATACCCCTGATTGGAAGTGTAGCTTTGCCTCGCTACAGTGGCAAGATGCCCCGAATGGCTTTGTCAGTCAAATGGTTCGGGTGCTTCCGCGGCGTTGCAGTGCTTGACAAGGGAACAACCATTGCCTGCGCACTGCGCCTTGCCGCGAAACACCACAGGGACGCTGAATCCTGATTTATTACCTTGAAAGAGTACTAGCCATCTCGTCTGATTATTGTGATCTGTGACGTAATTTCTCCGACCGGATAGAGGGCTGTTTCGTATTTCAGAGGCGTCTTTCCTGGTGTGCTACGGCGGATTTGGTGAATTCTCCATGCCTCGCAATAACCGCATGGAATCACCAAACTATCTCGCTCCCAGGTTTGTGGGGCGTTCTCCGGCAACTATCTCCTTGCGTAACAATTGGTTATCTCGCAGCAGCAGTATGGTTACCGTATCTCCGGGCCTGATGCTGGCGACCCGGTTGCGCATGGCGCGTATGTCGTTGACCGGCTGGTCGGCGATCCTGATGATGAAATCGCCCGCCTTCAGGCCGGCGGCCGCGGCCGGGCTGTCGCGGAATACCCCGGTGATGATGGCCCCGGTGAGCTGGCGGATCCCGAAGGCCCTCGCCAGCTCGGGGGTGATGGCCTGTGCCTCCACACCCAGCCAGCCCCTGATGACGTAGCCGTGCTCGATAATCTGGTTCATGACGCCCCGGGCGAGGTTGACCGGTATGGCGAACCCGATCCCCTGAGAGCCGCCGGAGCGGGAGAATATGGCGCTGTTTATCCCCACCAGGCGGCCGGTGGCGTCGATCAGCGCTCCTCCCGAGTTGCCCGGGTTGATGGCGGCGTCGGTCTGGATGAAGTTTTCGAAGGTGTTGAGTCCCAGGCGGTCGCGCCCGGTGGCGCTGACAATCCCCATGGTGACCGTCTGCCCCACGCCGAACGGGTTGCCGATGGCGAGCACGACATCACCCACCCTGAGCTGCCTGGTGCTGCCCAGGGAGATGCTGGGCAGATCCTTCAGCTGGATCCTGAGAACCGCCAGATCGGTCTCCGGGTCGGTACCCACCACGGTGGCTGAGGCTCCACGGCCGTCGTGCAGGGCTACCTGGATGGCATCCGCATCCCTGATTACATGATTGTTGGTAAGGATGTAGCCGCGTTCGTCGATGATCACTCCCGAGCCCAGGCTGGTCTCCAGGCGCTGCCGCGGTACCCCGAGCCGGTTGCCGAACAGCCTGCGGAACAGGGGGTCGTTCATGTAGGGGTGGGGGTGCTCGGTGATCCGTTTCTGGGTGAAGATGTTGACCACTGCAGGCGCGGCGCTGGCCACCGCTTCGCTGTAGCTGGCCACGCCGCTGGCCGGCGGCGCGGCGGCGCGGGTTTCATCCGCTTCCGGGGCGGGGCGCAGCAGCATCACCGCAATCCCGGCAATTATGCCTACCGCCACTGTCTGGAGCGCGAAGCCCGCCAGTTTTCGCCTGTTCATGCTTTATACTCTACTTCAAACGAACCTCGAGGGAAAAACGGTCATGGTACAACTGCGGGAGCTGGTGGAGTATGTGGACGGGCTGCTCGATTCGGCATCGTTTCAGGATGGCTGCCCCAACGGGTTGCAGGTGGAGGGCAGGGCGGAGGTGCGGAGACTGGTGAGCGGGGTAAGCGCCTGCCAGGCCCTGCTGGAGCGCGCCGGGGAGCTGGAGGCGGATGCGCTCCTGGTGCACCACGGCTATTTCTGGAGAGGGGAGAGCCCGGTGATCACCGGGGTGAAGCGGGCCCGTATCGCGCGGCTGCTGCACTCCGGTATCAGCCTGCTGGCGTGGCATCTGCCGCTGGATGCCCATCCCGAGCTGGGCAACAACGCCCGGCTCGCCAGGGTCCTGGACCTGCGGCCGCAGGGGAGGTTTGGCGGCGAACCACCGCTCGGCATGGTGGGGGTGCCGGATGCCCCGGTGAGCGCGCCGCGGTTCGCGCAGCACATCGCCAGCCGGCTGGGTAGGGAGCCGTTGCAGATCTGCGCGGGGCCCGAGCGTATCGCCAGGGTTGCCTGGTGCAGCGGCGCCGCCCACGGATATCTGGAGGAGGCGGCCGGGATGGGCGTGGATGCCTACATCACCGGCGAGGTGTCCGAGCCCGCCGTGCACGTAGCCAGGGAGTGCGGGATTCACCTTTTCGCCGCCGGACACCACGCCACCGAGCGCTACGGCGTCGAGGCGCTGGGCGGCCATTTGGCGCGGCGCTTCGGCCTGGAGCACGAGTTCGTCGATATTGACAATCCCGTATGAGCTCCGTATTATCCCCGCCTCTGCATGCGGCGCCCGCTTGGTGCGGGTGGCGCGGTGCCCGATTTGCGAGAGAGGTTGTTGCCATGAAGCCGGATATCCATCCAGCCTACGAAGAGATCACCGTGACCTGCAGCTGCGGCGAGTCGTTCCGCACCAGATCCACCGCGGGGCGTGATCTGCATATCGACGTCTGCTCCGTCTGCCACCCCTTCTTCACCGGCAAGCAGAAGATTGTGGATACCGCCGGCCGGGTGGACAAGTTCCGCCAGAAGTACGGCATGAAATAGCCCTGCCCGTGAGATGTCGGGCCGGAAAGGAGGGCGTCCCCGGGGGCGCCCTTTTTTTGCGGCTCTTCTCCGGAGCGGGCGGGAACAGGGCGAGCCGCCGCCCGCCGGGGATGATTTGCCGGATTGTCGCGCGGGCGCATGATTCATGCCATCCCGTAACGAAGAGCCTTTTCCTGCGCCCGCGGAACCCGGCGGGTCGAGAGTGAATGTCCCACCCTGCCACGGAGAGCGGCGAGACCATTGCAGCCCTTGATCTGGGCTCCAACAGCTTCCATCTGATCGTCGCCCGGCTGCACGGAGGGGAGGTGAGAGTGGTGGATCGCCTGCGGGAGATGGTGCGCCTCGGGGGCGGTCTGGATGCGGAGCGGCGTATCGTCCCGGAGGTGAAGCGGCGTGCCCTGGAGTGCCTGGGCCGCTTTGGGGAGCGTCTCTCGGGCCTGCCGGCGGAGCGGGTGCGTGCCGTCGGCACCAACACCCTGCGCAGCGTGCGTGACTCCGGGCCGCTCGTCGAGGAGATGGAGCAGGCGCTGGGGCATCCCATCTCGATAATCTCCGGTGTGGAGGAGGCGCGCCTCATCTACCTGGGAGTGGCGCACAGCCTGGCGTCGGACGGCAGGAGGCGCCTAGTGATGGATATCGGCGGCGGCAGCACTGAGCTGATCGTGGGGCAGGGGTTCGAGACCTACTACATGGAGAGCCTCTACATGGGTTGCGTCTCCATGACCCGCTCCCGGTTTGCCGAGGGGAAAATCACCCGCAAGGCGATCAAGCGCGCGCTGCTGGACGTGCGCATGGAGCTGGAGCCGGTGACCGCCAGGTTTCGCAGGCTGGGCTGGGATCGGCCCATCGGGGCCTCCGGAACCATTCGGGCGGTGGAGCGGGTGGTGCGCGCCGCGGGATGGAGCCGGGAGGGGATCACGCTCGCCTCCCTGCGGCGTCTCAAGGAGAGACTGCTGGAGCTGGGGCGCAGCGACAGGCTGGATCGGCTTGCCGGTCTGGGTGGCGAGCGGGCGCCGGTATTTGCCGGGGGCGTAATGGTGCTGCTGGGGAGTTTCGAGGCGCTTGGCATCGAGCGCATGGAGGTATCGGAGGGGGCGCTGCGGGAGGGGCTGCTGTACGAGCTGGTGGGGCGGATCCGGGATGAGGATATCCGCGCCCGCAGCATCTCGGAGCTTGCCCGGCGTTACCATCTGGACCAGGAACAGGCGGCGCGGGTGAGGGAGCAGGCCCAGGGGCTGCTGGCGCAGGTGGCCGGGGCGTGGGGGCTGGAGGATGGGGGATGGAGCCGGATGTTGGGTTGGGCGGCGGAGATCTGCGAGATCGGCCTCTCCATCGCCCACAGCCAGTATCACAAGCACGGGGCGTACATCGCGGAGCACAGCGACCTCGCGGGGTTTTCGCGCCAGGAGCAGAAGCTGCTGGCCACCCTGATCCGCGCCCACCGGCGCAAGTTCCCCGTGGCGGTATTCAGGGAGCTGCCCAAGCGGCAGCGCCGTTCCATGTTGCGGCTGGCGGTGCTGCTGCGCCTTGCGGTGCTGTTCCACCGCAGCCGCAGCGGCGCCGCTGCTCCGCCGGTTGAGCTCGAGGCGGGCAAGGATTCCCTGCGGCTCCATTTCCCCGCCGGCTGGCTGGAGCGTCATCCCCTGGTAAGCAGCGATCTGGAGCAGGAGGCCGCCTATCTGGCGGCGGCGGGGTTCAGGCTGCTGTTTCGGTGAGCGGGTCTTCCCCAAATCGTGTGGGTAAAATTTGGTAAATCATCCTTGACAAGCGGAATGCACGCCAGAAGATGGTCGGCAGAAGGGGATTGGGGACACTTTGGGATAGCTGGATTACTTGCAATCGGCGCAGATGGCGGATATCCGGCAGTCTCCAGCCAGACACCCCCAATCCCCTTTTGGCTACCGAGTATGTGGCGTGCATTCCGCTTGTCAAGGACGAAGCCGCTACGCGGTGATTTACCAAATTTTACCCACACTTTTTTGGGGAAGACCCCGTTGACCATTCCGCTGCTTCAGTGGCTGGCGCGTGGCGCGCCAAACCCTCCTGGACGGGCGGGATGCGCGCCGGGGAACCGGGGGGGAGGCTGTCTCCTCAGCCCGCGAGTTTCTCGAGGAGCATCTGCTGCGCGGAGCGTGGCTCCTCCTTGCCGGGGACGAGGCGGTGGTAGCTGCCGTCGCTCTGCAGCAGCCACGCCTGGGTGTTGTCCTCCAGGTAGCATTGCAGCTCGCGCATGATGCGGTTGCGCAGCTTGCGGGTCTCGATGGGGAAGGCCACCTCCACCCGGTGGAACATGTTGCGGTTCATCCAGTCGGCGCTGGAGCAGTAGAGTTCCGGATCCCCGCCATTTTCGAAAAGATATACCCGGGTGTGCTCCAGAAAGCGGCCGACTATGGAGCGCACCCGGATCCGCTCCGAGATCCCCGCGAGCCCCGGCCGCAGGCAGCAGATCCCGCGCACTATCAGGTCGATTTCCACCCCCGCCATGGAGGCGCGGTACAGGGCCCGGATGATCTGCGGCTCCACCAGGGCGTTGAATTTGGCGATGATGCGGGCCGGCTTGCCGCGGCTTGCGTTGCGCGCCTCCCGCTCGATCTTCTTCAGCAGGGCGGCGTGCAGCGTGAAGGGTGATTGCAGCAGCCTGTTCAGCTTCGATACCTTGCCCATGCTGGTCAGCTGCAGGAAGATGCTGTGCAGATCCTCGCCTATCTCCGGATCGCTGGTGAACAGGCCGTAGTCGGTGTAGAGGCGGG
>DRMK01000054.1 GCA_011322575.1 Gammaproteobacteria bacterium | reverse complement strand
TCCGCGCCCGCCTGGAGTCCCTCATTCCGGCCGGCTACGGACGCCTGGCAGAGCTGGCCAGCCGCTACCGGGAGCGGGTGAAACAGAGATTCTCCAACGCCACCGCACGGCGCCGTTTCTGGGAGGATGTGCTGCAGGGAGGTGTGGCGGAGCGGGTCTTTTCCGGCCATCTGGAGGAGGCCGACCGGCTCATGGAGCAGGCGCTGGCCGAAAAACGGCCCTCGGGAGAGGCTGGCGAGGTATATCTGATCGGCGGAGGACCCGGTGACCCGGATCTGCTCACCTTCCGCGCCCTGCGGCTCATGCAGCGCGCCGATGTCGTGGTCTATGATCGGCTGGTGGCCGAGCCGATCCTGGATCTGGTGCGGCGGGACGCGGAGCGTATCTACGCCGGCAAGGAGAACAGCCACCACACCCTGAGCCAGGGGGAGATCAACCGGCTGCTGGTGAAGCTGGCGCGGCAGGGCAAGCGGGTGGTGCGGCTCAAGGGTGGTGATCCCTTCATCTTCGGGCGCGGCGGCGAGGAGATCGACACCCTTGCGGAGCAGGGGATCCCGTTCCAGGTAGTTCCCGGCATCACCGCCGCCTCCGGCTGCGCCTCCTACGCCGGAATCCCCATCACCCACCGGGATTACGCCCATGCGGCCGTGTTCGTCACCGGCCACCTGAAAGAGGATACCCTGGATCTGAACTGGGATATGCTGGCGCAACCCAACCAGACCGTTGTATTCTACATGGGACTGCACGGCCTGCCGCTGATCTGCCGCAAGCTGGTGGAGCACGGTGTTCCGCCCGAGACGCCGGCAGCGCTGGTACAGCAGGGCACCACGCCGCAGCAGCGGGTGTTCACCGGCACCGTGACCACGCTTCCGGAGATCGCCACTCGGGAGAAACCGCGCCCGCCCACGCTGATCATGGTGGGAGAGGTGGTCCGGCTGCGCGACAAACTCAACTGGTACCATACGTAAGGCGGCTACATGGCAAACAGGAACATCTCCGACACCGTAAGCGAGCTGCGCAAACATATCCTGTTTTCCGCACTTTCACCCGAGCAGCTTGCCCTGATCGCCCGCCACTCCCGTATCCTGAATGTTACCGAGGGGGAGATCCTTTTCCAGCAGGATCAGCCGGCAGAGCGCTTCTTCCGCCTGTGCAGCGGACAGATCAAGCTCTCCAGACTATCCATGGAAGGGACCGAGCATGTTATCGAGATAATCCACCCTGGACAGCCGTTTGCCGAGGCGGTTATCTTCATGAAAAAACGGCTGTATCCGGTTAACGCCGAAGCGCTGATGAACAGCAGGGTGCTGGCGGTGGACAGTGCGACATTTTTGCAGATTCTTTACGATTCCAGGGAGACATGTTTTCGCCTGATGGCGGACATGAGCTACCGCCTCCACACCTTTGTCAACGAGATCGACAACCTGACCCTGCAGAACGCCACCTTCCGGCTGGTAAACCACCTTCTGCGGCAGATCGCCGATTGCAAGGCCAGCGAGGCATATATACAGCTATCCACATCCAAACAGGTGCTGGCCTCCCGCCTGTCCATCAAACCCGAAACCTTCTCCAGGATCCTGAAAACCCTGAATCAGAAAGGTCTGCTGGAGGTAAACGGCAGCACGATTCACATACTCGATGTGGACGGATTACGCTGCTTCGAGAATCACTGACAGGTTCTGGCGGCCCGGCCCTCGAGGTAAGACCCCGGGGCCACAATACCACATCAATATGCGGGCTATGCCCGGATGGAGGAATGCCAGGCCATACTGCGATTGCTCAGATAGAGCGAAACGGTGAGCAACGCCAAGGCGCCCGCCTGGTGGGCAGCGGCCAGGGGAACCGGAACCGCGTACAGGAGAGTAGCTATCCCGAGAGAGATCTGCACCGCCAGCGCAGCGAGCAGCAGATGGAGGGCAGTTCGAATGTCCGAAGATTCAACCTTTCCGATCTTGCTCCACCAGAACAGCGGGACCACGAAGAACAGCACCGTTGCCAGCACCCTGTGATTGAACTGCACGGTAGCGATATTCTCGAACCAGTTCCTCCACCACGGTTGTATGACATACATCCCTTCAGGGTAGAACTGCCCCGCCATCAGGGGGAAGGTGTTGAAAGTAAAGCCTGCCCTGGTTCCAGCGACGAAACCACCAGAGAGGATGGTGAGAAAAATGAACCCTGTGAGCAGGAGGGAAAAACGCAGCGGATTCTGGTGCGACCGGGTAAAAGATCCGGAATACGGGTAACCGCGCCGCCCCAGCAGCAGATCGAGCGCCACCCAGAATATGTAGGAGTAGACCACAACCGCCAGCGCCAGATGGGCGGTGAGCCGGTACTGGCTGACCCGCGGGTTGTCCACCAGACCGCTTTTCACCATGTACCACCCCATTAGCCCCTGTAGCCCTCCCAGGAGGAACATGGTCACCAGCTTGGGCACCAGGGACGCGCTTATCCGGCCCCGAATCAGGAAGTAGAGAAACGGGATCAGAAAGATCAGTCCGATGAGCCGCCCCAGCAGACGGTGCGCGTACTCCAGCCAGAAGATCCCCTTGAAATCGTCCAGGGACATATGGAGATTCTTGAGCTTGTACTCCGGGAACTGCTGATAGAGAGAGAAGGTGTGCTCCCACTCCTCCTGACTGAGTGGCGGCAGAACCCCCATGATGGGTTGCCACTGCACCATGGAAAGCCCCGATCCGGTCAGGCGCGTAACACCGCCCAGAACCACCATGGCATAGATAACTGCGCAACAGATCAACAGCCACACCGCGACCGTTCTCTGATCGCC
>DRMK01000053.1 GCA_011322575.1 Gammaproteobacteria bacterium | reverse complement strand
CTCCACTCCAGTGCCGGACTTACCACCCCTGCCAACCTTCCAGGCCAGTCCCCTCTGGCGGTACCCTCCTCCATGCTGCCAGTAATGGCAAAGGAGATGGTTTCCGGTTCGTCGAACTGCACCACGTCGGGGTGCCTGGTGAGAAGACTGCAGTCCACGTAATAGGGTCCTTCATTGAGCATGTTGCCCGGAATCCAGGCGGTACTGACGTAACGCCCCGCCGGACGTGGCTTCTGATACCACTGGGGATCGTGATCCAGGGTCACGAACACTACCACGCCAGTATCGTTCTTGACCATGAAATGGGGCAACATCACCTCTCCATCCTTGAGTACCTCAAACTCCATCTGGATCCCGACCCGCTCCCGTATGTCGCAGTGCTCTACCAGCTCACCCCGCTCCGATACGATACGCGCGGCACGCAGCCGCGCGAACTCCCCGCCCGGTGCGGTGGCGGGATCTCTCCATTCGCGGTGTGACGCGGTTACCGCGCCAGCCAGCAGGTACTCCCCGACGATATCCTGTGCAGGGCCCTCCGCCACCTTGCGCCCCTGCTTGATCCACACCACCCGATCACACAGGGTGGTGACTGCCGGCATGTTGTGGGAGACGAATAGAACGGTCCGCCCTTCCCGTCCCACATCCTGCATCTTGTTCATGCACTTCTGCTGGAAGGCAGCGTCACCAACTGCCAGCACCTCATCCACGATCAGCACCTCTGGCTCCAGATGGGCAGCTACCGCAAATGCCAGGCGCACGCGCATTCCGCTGGAGTAACGCTTCACCGGGGTGTCCAGAAACTTTTCCACTTCGGAGAAGGCGACGATCTCGTCGAACTTCCGCGCCACCTCCTTGTGCCGCATCCCCAGGATAGTGCCGTTCAGGAAGACATTTTCGCGTCCGGTGAGTTCAGGATGGAAACCGGTACCGACCTCCAGCAGGCTGGAGACCCGGCCGTGGATATCTACCGCGCCACGGGTGGGCGGCGTTATCCTGGAGAGGATCTTGAGAAGAGTGGATTTGCCGGCGCCGTTGCCGCCGATGATTCCCACCACCTCTCCCTCCTTGACCGAGAACGACACGCCCCGCAGTGCCCAGAGGATGTTTCCCTCCTGCTGCTCCGCATCCTCACCGTCGGCATCCAGCTCGATATCGCTGAAGTTGTACAGGGAGCGGTATTTGCGGAAGTTGCTGAGCGGGCTGCGCACGAAGTCCCATAGTACTCCGGCCAGGTTGTCGCTGGATTGCTCCTTGACACCCAGCCGGTAAACTTTGGCCACATCCTCAATTCGTACCGCAATATTGTCACTAATCATGCCGGCCAATCCCGTCTGATGAACCTATATGACATCCACGAACACCCGCTCCATCTTGCGGAAATACATGGCGCCACTGACCATGAGAAGTATTGCCACCACGGCGCCCGGCAGCACGAATTCCCACGGAACGGGCGTTCCCAGCAGGCAAGCCCGGAACCCTTCTATCACCGCGACGATGGGGTTGAGGGAGTAGATCATCCGGTAGCTGTCAGGAATGGACGAAGCGGTGTAGAGAATCGGTGCCGAATAGATCAGCATGCGAATCACGAACGGCATCGCAAACTGTACATCCCTGAACCTGATTGCCAGCGCTGATAGCCAGAAGCCGATCCCGGCCGGAACCATCATCATCAACAAAATGAGAAACGGCAGCAGAAGCAGGTTCCAGGTAGGCGTGATGCGATAGTAGGCCATTATGGCTACCAGCAGAATCAGGGAAATAGCGAAGTCCACCAGCTTGGCCAGCACCGGGGTAACCGGGAATATCAGACGCGGGAAGTACACCTTGCCCAGCATGCCCTGTCCCGATACCAGGCTCTGGCTGGAGCGGGTCATCGCCTCCGACATATAGGCCCAGGGAATTATGGCTACCGTGGAGAAGAGCAGATAGGGTATGCCATCGGTATCCAGGCGCGCTACCTTACCGAAGATGATAGAAAAAATCACTATCTGAATCAATGGGTTGAGTATCGCCCAAGCGAAACCCATTACCGTCTGGGCGTAGAGAACCTTGATATCGCGCCATACCAGGAAGAAGAATAGATCCCGATACTCCTTGAGTTCCCGAAAATCGATCACCTCCCACTTGCGTGGTGGTCTGATATGAACCGTGGTATTGCTATTCGGTTTGGCATCCATCATCGAGTCTTGCGATAGATCTGTCGAGTCATCATAAATAAAAATATCAACCAGCTACCCCGCCAGCTCGTTGCGAGTACGGTTTTAGAAATGGCGCTATGGGTGGGAAACCAGTCAGAAGAGATATACCACCGGGTAGCCCGTCGCCATCCACCAACTATTACTGAAGCGCAGGAACCACCCTAAATGTATTTCCACATCTTTTTATCCGATCTCTCCTCCTGCACACTGTTATCGTCTTCGGTGAGAGTGGCTTGAGCGATTTTCCCGATAGGAGACAGGCCCAACTGCTTGTCCCGTATCACCTCTTCCACGAGATGCTTACCAATAGTCTCCTGCTGTTCGGCATAGCCGTACACCAGCGCCATGTCACACAACAGATTGATCAGCCTTGGAATCCCTCCGGTACTGCGCCAGATGATATCGTAGCACTCCTCGTCAAATAGCTCGGGGTTTCCCCCCGCCACCTGCAGACGATGCTGGATATAGCCGCGCACCTCGTCCCGATCCAGCGGCTCGAGATAGAAATCCACCCCAATCCGCTGTACGAACTGCTCCAGCTCCGGTTTACGCAGCAGCTCCAGCAGATCGGGCTGTCCCACCAGAATCAGCTGCAGCAACTGGTGTTTGTCCACGTTCACGTTGGACAGCATGCGCAACTGCTCCAGCGCATCGGGACCCAGATGCTGTGCCTCGTCAATGATCAATACGACCCTGCGTCCCTCTTGATACTCCTTGATGAGAAACTGTACGAAAACCTCCGACAGCTCCACCTTGTCCATGCCGCGATAGTCCAGCTCGAAGGCCAGGAGGATCCAGCGCAGCATCTCCTCGAAGGTATCACACTGGACATGAGACACCATACCCACGGTCACGTCATCCTCCAGCTCCTGCAGCAGTTTGCGCAGCAGCAGGGTCTTGCCGGAACCGATGGCGCCGGTCACCACCGAGAAACCCACCTGATTCATCAGGCCGTACTGCAGCAGGGTCAGGGCACGGTGGTGCTTCTGGGTGGCATACAGAAAAGCGGGATCCGGCGCCAGGGCGAAAGGCTTCTCGTGAAAATGGTAGTAGGTCTCATACATTACGACGCACACCTCTCCCGACAGGCGGAGCGCTACGGTCACTCTCCCTGGAGCCGCGGACAACAGGGTTACCACTCCCGGACAAGCTCCTAGTAATAGTAGTCATAACCACCGCCGATTTCATCAGATTTGTTCAGCACCGTCCCCAGCACATCTTCATTTTCCAGAATCTCCAACGTCTTGGCATACTCCGCCATGTCGGTCTTGCCATCTTCGACGACCAGCAGGAAAGCGTCAAGATAGGGGGAAAATGCCTCCACGTCGTCCCCGACCAGAATAGGGGGCAGATCGAACAGCACCAGTCGATCCGGATAACGCGCAGTGAGCTCACCCACCAGTTTCTCCATCCTGGTCGAGGAGAGTCGCTCCGAGGAACGCGCATTGCCGTCGGTATGGCTGGGGATTACCACGAAACCATCAATCTCCGGGTTTATCAACAGATCGCTGACCGCGACATTTCCATCCAGATAGTCCAGCAGACCATACTCGGGCTCGATACCGAGGCACTTGTGGACGCTGGGCCGCCGCAGATCGGCATCCACCAGGACCACCGTATTTTCGTGCTTCATGGCTATACTTATGGCCAGATTCACCGAAGTCAGGGTCTTGCCCACGTTCGCCCCTGGACTGGTAATGCCAAGGGCCCGCCAGCCGTTCTGCTGCATACGATGTAGTACGCGGGTACGCAACAGCTTGTATGCATCTACGATAATCTGTTGTTCACAATTGACGATCAACCGATTCTCGTGCACAAGCTCAGGATCCAGGGCCACGCGGCGCGTATGAGTGTACTCGAAGGGCTGTGCCGACTCACTGCGCGAAAGCTTCTTGTGGCTCCTGTTTGTCTGCCGCTTTTCGGCAGCCAACTGTACCGCTTTCGAGATGCGATCCATACCTACACCTGCTGCCTGTAAATGTACAACGCCACGAAACTGGCCACCCCCAAAAGCAGTGCAAAAGACGCTATGGCGACGGAACGCAAGCGCCGTCTCTTTCTGAGACTGACATCATAACTGTTCTCTATGTAGGGAATATTGGCCAAGGGCGGCGCGTGAGAGATGGACAGCACCCCCTTGCTGCCATGCACGGCATGATCACCATACTCCTTGACAGCTACCCCTCCAAGTCCCGTCACGAACGCCAACATGCTGCCAAGCAGGGCAATGCCAAGGCGATTTGGTTTTTCTGGCGTACTGGGAACGTAAGGACGCTCGATTAGCGTAAACCGTTCAGACTGTCCCCCCGCCTCCAGCTGCTCGGCCATCTTGGCCTCCAGCAGCTTGTCTTTCACCTCCTGATACTTCTTCTTGGCATTATCATAGTCCCGCGTCAACGCCATGAAATCACGCTCTACCGCAGGGATACTGGCCATGCGCGCCTCATACTTGGCCAGTTTCTGCTCCAGCTTTCTGCGCGTTGCATGATCCGCCGCAATATCCGCCATCACTGAATCATACTGGGTCTGCAGCGAGATATAGGCGGGATTGTCTGGCTTGACGGGGGCCGGGATGACCGTTGCGCTCCTATCAATCGAAATATTTCGCAGTTCACGCTCCAGGCGCGCCACGCTCTCCTGAAGCTTGATCACATCGGGATGCTCCGGCGTGTAACGCTCCCGGGCCTTGGCCAGCTCCTCGCGCAATCTGCTGAGCTTGGCCACCAGACTGCTGGCCCCACTATTCATGCCAGTCTGGCTCTCCAGTGAGGCGATCTCCCGGCGCAGCTTGACCACGTCGGGATGGGTCTGTGCATAGATCGCCGACAGGCGCAGATATTCAGACGTGAGAGTACTGAGACGCTCACCAGTACTCAGGACCCTGGTTCCCTGTTCAGTATAGACATCCTTGTGTGGGCTGGTAATGGCCAACTGACCCTCCAGCGATCTCTTGCGCTCCTCCAAAGCTCGGATACGATCGTCCAGACGTTGAATCTTGTTCTCGGTCTGCTCCATGAGCCGCAGGTTGAGATTGGCCAGCTCCGGAGTGGCACCAACATGTTTCTTCTTGAACTCCGCCAGCTTCTTTTCGCTCTCCTCCATCTCCTTTGCCAACCGCTCGGCCTCCTGTTCGAGAAACTCGGTCACTTCGGCAGCCTGCTCGCTACGCTGTCTGCGGTTCTCCGACATATAGAGTTCAGCCAGCTCGCTGGCCACAATCTGGGCAGTCTCGGGGGAGCTGTTCTCAAAAGCAACCGTGAAGGCGATGGTGGCATATCCGGGACGGGAGCTGCCGGCCTCACTGGCCTTGACATCCACCATCTCCACGTAGATGTTATCGCGCATCAATTTGACCACCTTCTGGCGATTTCCCTGCGCCCGCTCCTCGGGATAGAGATTCAGTTTCTCGGCAATCTCCCACAACCGCTCGTGACTCATCAAACGCTGCTTGAGCGCTTCGATACGCTCCTGAACGAAGCCGGTAACAGTGGTCTCCACCAGATTGGCAGGAATCTCCTGGCGCTCGATCAATATGGTGGCCTGGGATCGATAGAGAGGGGGAAGGCCATAGGCCAGCATCAAGCTGATATACAGCACCAATAAAAACGGTATCAGGAAATACCACCTGCGGCGCTTGAGCGCGGCCCAGTAGTCCCCCAGACTGGGAGCTGCTTTTACCTTTAAGTTGTCGTTACTCATCAGCACGAAAATCCGCTCACTGGCAAAAAACCCCTGCCTGTATTGATGCCGCTGCTCTCGAAGACCACTCAACCGCCATGCTTATCCCCCCATTCCGGAAAAGGACGGGGGCACTTCGGGCAGCCCCTGGAACCATGCTACGGTAATCTGCATTATCGGAGGTGCGGGCAGGATCAGCAGCAGACCCGTCTCCAAAGGACCTAAAGCGAGGCAGGGCGCTCATAACGCACCGTAAGATACACGGAATTGCTCTCTGCACTATCGTAATTGATCTCCCAGTCCCGCTTCTGGCGGCGATATCTGTATGAGGTATCCAGCGACCACCACCTGGTTATCTGCCAGCTAAGGGTGGGCGTCAACGCCAGATATCGCCGGTTCGTATAAGGGTTGTCACTGCGTAAGGACTTGCTCTGAAACGCCCTCACGCTCAAGGCAAAGCCCATGGTCTCCGTCAAGTCACGCACCATACTCAGAGACAGTTCATCCGCATTGACCACGTCACCAGCACCGCTGGAGAAATTAGTCCGCCCGATACGGGCGCTGAACCTCGTCAGACCTGTGCGTTTTTCCCCATAGATCCTGAACAAATAGCCATCGGTATCCCCGCTCTCCTCGATATTGGCAAACCGGGCCTTGTACCAGCCAACCTGGAAATGACCGCTCGCGGTTTCTGAATAGCTGTGCTGCAACCCCAGCATTATGTTGAACCGATCATTATCCCACTCCCCCTCTTCGCGCACCCCACCAGATGATCGGTAACTCTTCAGGTTGAGGGAGGTGGTTATCTGATCCCGCTCGGTGATCCGGTAGAAGTGATAACCCGACAAAGCGTGATCCTGGTAATCAAACAATCCCTCTGCTGAATCATCGTACACCACATGGTCGAGCCGATACCCCACCCCCACTGCCGAGCGGGGTGAGAGCTCACGGCTCCACGAAGGACGCAGCACCAGACGGTTACGGCGTATGCTCACCTGCACCAGCCCGGCATCAACGTCGTCATCTGGCTCGACGTTCGCATCCCCCTCCTGGGTAACGGTGGCCGCGCGAACGATAGAGTCACGCCGCCACGATCCATACACCTGCCAGCGGCTCAGCTCCCCTTTGCTGGCAAACAGCAGGGAAACAAGCTGATTATCCTTGTCTCGATACACATCACCGGCGGCATCAAGCAGCAGATTCAACCGGGCAATCCCCTGCAGCGTAACGGCCTCGGTTTCGCGGGAAATCCCCACCGCCCCGAGAAATTCTGAGCCGGCAGAAAAATCATGCTCCTGGGTCGTCAAGGCGGCATTATCGTCATAGAATAACCGGATAGAAGCACTCGGCTGCAGCTCCAGAGCTGCTCCCAGCACAACGTCCGAGAAGATCACCGCAATCAAAGCCACCGCAACACACGGCAGACCCCTTGTCATCGCCATCAGGCCAACACCACCCGAGTCGCCGGAATGCGGCGCCCTCCCCACAGCAAACACCATATTTCCTCTGTAGAACATATTGTCAGCCGGATATTTCCGACCATTCCCCCAAAAGCAGCCCTGACAAGACCGCTAGGGAACCACCACCACATCCCCACTCTGCAGGAGAATGTTCTGCTCCAGCTTGCGGCCCTTCTTCACCTCCGAGTACTGGAAGGGAAAGGTGATCTCCTTGCCATCCTTCTTCCGTACCACCTTGATTTTGTTCTCTGAAGCATAGGGGGTCAGACCGCCCGCCAGCGTCAATGCCTGAAGTACGTTCACATATCGCCCGACCACGAACTGGCCTGGATTGGTAACCTTGCCAACCACAAAGATCCTGTAACCAGCCACCTTGGTAACAGTAACGGTAACCACCGCTTCCGGGATATACCTCTGCAGGCGTTTGGTCAGCTCCTCCTGGACCTCCACCGGCGTCCTGCCGGCCGCTTCCAGATCACCCGCCAGTGGAAACGAGATCCCTCCATCAGGCCGCACCAGTACCTCCCTTTGCAGCTCTGGCTCCTTCCAGACGAAGATCTCGAGCACATCCTCAGGGCCAATGCGATATGCCGGGGTATCGCTTAGAGGCAAATTGTCAGCAGCCCCGTCTTCGGCCGTTATCCCTGCCACCGGAATCATGTACAGCAGTACCATAACCAACCACGGCAACGCCCAGCTTACTCCATAACCCAGCCGTCTTGTAATATTCAACATCACTTCGATTACCTCTTGTTATTAGTCCTTGGTTCCCGGGAAACAGTACATCCCGGTACGACTCCATCGAGATCCAGCCTTTCTGGACACTCTACCGGAAATTTACCTTGAGCAGGCGGTAACTGTTTCAAGTTCTCGAAAAATCTCAAAGCGGCCCCCGTTCACCACGAGTGCCTTCCAAACCCGGCTGCTCCCGGGAAAAAACCTCCTGCCCCCCTCTGGACACGTCACGGCGCGAAATCACGACAATACCAATCAGCGCCAGCATTATCACCAGCAAATAGTCCGGTATATCTGTACGGCGGGG
>DRMK01000052.1 GCA_011322575.1 Gammaproteobacteria bacterium | reverse complement strand
GAAGGGGGCTACCGGCTGGAGCTGCGCGACGATGGGGGTACCGCCTTCGAGATGCAGCTGGAACGGGAGATGGCCGCGCTGCGGGGACAGCCGGAGCTGGTGCTGGAGATGCTGGTGCCGCTGCTGCCAGGGGATGGATTCAACCCCTTCACCCTGCCTCGGGATCGCTACCAGCATCGGCGGCTGAGCTGGCGCTTCCACGAACGGAGCTATGCGGTCTGGTTCGGTGAAAAGGAGCCCTTGCCGCTGGACGGGGAAGCGGGGGGAGTGCGGATCTGCGTTCGCCTGCCCTGGGGCGACGCCGCGCCGGCGGCCGGCTGCCATACATTGATCCCAGCGCCTCTCCGGGTGGGGGAGGATCTGCTCGAACTGGCGGCGTTGACCCGCCTGCGGGAGCATCCGCTGGGGATGGAGCAGAAGCCACGCCTGGAGCGGCGCATCGCGGAGCGGCTGCCAGCATGGCGGAGTGCGCTGCAGAACGCCTGGCTGCAGGCTTCCCTGGTGACCGCCGAAGGGAAACGGGAGCAGCCACCCCGTTTCGATCTCGCTGGAAAGGGGAATGAATGGCTGGAGGCGCTGGCGTTGTGGGCGCTGCGACGCACCTATCCGGCGTTCGAGCGCTTCGCCCCCACCCACGGCCCGCTCCCCAGGGAGGCGTGGCGCCGGTTCATGGCCTTCGTCACCGAGGCGGATCTGCTCGGTGAGCAGGCCGACGAACATGTGATGCTGATTCGGGAGGCCTATCTGGTGCCCATGGGACTGCTGCGGCGGCGGGGGCGGGAGTACGCCGTTCCCGGCAACCTGGAGCGTCACGAGCTGGTGTCTCTGGTCACCCCGCTGCTGGAGCACTCTCCTTCTCCACGGACCATCGCCGAGCACCTGGGCAATCCCATCTACGGGCTGGTGGCGGACCAGGTTCGTGCGCTGCTGACCTTCCTCCTCCTGCAGGGCGTGCTGGACATCGTCCGGCACGGCAGCTCCTACCGTGATTCGTTCGAGACCTTGCCCGATCCCCTGCAGTACGAACAGGTGGTGCCCGGCAGCACCCTCGACGCGGAGCAGTTGCGGGCGGTGGAGCAGCTCTGTGCCATCCTTGGACTGCCGGTTCCGCGCCAGTGGAACGTACTGGCCCAGCGCCGCCTTGCCCGGCGGATCCGGGAGGCGGCGAAGAAGAGGGTGGAGGGGTTGCGTCCCCTGGCGGAGCGGCTGCAGTCCCACCCCGAGGGTGAGCCGGTGGCGCGACGGCTCACCCTCCATCTGGAGAAGTGGCAAATCCTGACCGCGCCGGGGGATCCGCTGCAGGCGTTGCGCCAGCTCTTCTACGAGGTGGACCCGGTTGCGACATGGCTGGCCGAGGCGGAGGGCTTCGATGCACTGGGGCAGCGCCTGGAGCGGCTGCTGGCCGAGGTGGAGCGCTACCGTCACCTCCTGCGGCACCCCGCCCTGTCCGAGGGGGCATGGGCGGAACGGCTGGCGGCGCTGGGGGCGATGCCGGCCCTGGATCGGCCCGACGACCTGGAGGGGTGGCTGGAGCGGGTGGGCGCTCTCTATGGCCGGTACCGGGAAGAGTATCGTGCCGCCCATGAACGGTGGTGGCGCTCTGTGGCCGCGCATCCACTCTGGAGGTGGCAGCCGCCACCGGTGGCGAGGAGCCGTCATCTCGGGCTGGAGACGCAGCTCGCCGCCCTGGAGTCCTGCCGAGACGAGGCGCAGGGGTTGCGCTGCCGGGGGTTGGTCAATCTCGATTTCCAGCCGGTCTGCAGTTGCGGCTTCGATGGAGAAGGTTCTCCCGTTTCCGGGCCGTTGCGCCGCTTCGAGGCGTTGCGCCGTGAGGTGGAGGAACGGTTGCAACACTTTTTCCGCCAGGAGCGGGTCAGGCGCCGGCTGCTGGAGTGGCGGGAGCAGGGGCTGGATTCCCCCGGGGTGGCAGCCTACCTGGAGGGAAGCCGTCCGGTGCCGGAGGTGGAGGATCTCACCCAGCTGGACGAGCAGCTGGCCGGACTGGAGCCGGTCCGCGAGGTGGAGGATTCGCTCCTGCTGGAGCCGTTGAGCGGTCGTGCCTGGGAACCGGAGGAGTTGCTGGGGCGACTGAAGCGGCTGCTGGACGAGCTGGGTGGGAGGCGGATACGTATCCGGCGGACGCCACCGGACGGGAGCGTTCCCGAGCCGGTGGCGGAGTGGTGCGGTGAACAGGCGGTCCGGTTCGGGGTTCCCCTGCCGAAGGGGCTGGATCGGGGGGCGTTGCGGCGCATCACCGAGCAGCTGTCCCCGGAGAAGGTGGGAGATGCCGCCCTGCTGCATCTCGACCGCCTGGGCCTGGATTCGGCGGGCAGGGAGCGCATCCTCTCCTGGCTGCTGGAGGGAGTCATCCCGCTGCCGGAGAAGCCGGCGGAGAGGGGTTCGGTGCTGGAGGCGGTGCAGATCTTCCGTCGAGGCACCGTGCCGGCGACGCCGGAAGAGCTGGCGGTGACCGCGGTGGCGCTCTATCGGCACGCCACCACGCTGCGCAGGGTGGCGGGAGAGGGGTGGTTTCCCCGCCTGGACGAACTGACGACGCCGCGGTTGAACGGGATTCCACCGCTTCCCGAGGCGTTGCGCTCCCACGCTGCCGCCCAATGGGTGCTGATCGATGCCCTCGGCCTGGTGCTGCTGGAGCCGCTGCGGCCGGTCATCGGCGAGATCTTCTCCGCCTGGAGGGCGCCACGCATCTCCTTCGCCCGGGTCGCACCGGATACCACCACCGACGGCTGCTACCGGCAGCTCCTGCAGGCCGGGGTGAAACACCCATTGGAAAAGCTGGATGTGGTGGACCAGCAGATCCACGCCGCATCGGCGGACTTCGAGGAGTTGGTGAGCCGGGTGGGCGTCGAGCTGCGGATCGCCGCCAGGCGGCTGCTGACGCGCCTCGATCCCGGCCGGCCGCTGCTGCTGTTCGCCGACCACGGCTTCCGTCTCGACCCCGCCGGACGGGGTTACCGCCATGGGGGCGATTCCCCGCTGGAACGGGTGGTTCCGCTGTGGTTACTTGCCCCCCACGGCAGGGAGGGGTGAGTACGGCTGGCGGGATCAGCGGGGTGTCCGCGCCGCCTGTTCCATCTGCTCCAGGCTGGTGTGGCGCACGTCCTTGCCTTTCACCAGATAGATGATGTACTCGCAGATGTTGCGGGCGTGATCGCCGATCCGTTCCAGTGAACGCGCCGCCCACATGACGTTGAGAAAGCGGCTGATGGAACGGGGATCCTCCATCATGAAGGTGATCAGCTGCCGGGAGATGGCCTCGTACTCCTTGTCGGTCTTGCGATCCTCCTTGACCACCCGAATCGCCTGCTCCACATCCAGCCGGGCAAAGGCATCCAGAGCTTCGTGGACCATCTTGCGGGCATGTTCCCCCAGGTGGGCCAGGGCGCCGAACTTGTCGTCCCCTCCCTGGGCGGCCAGCTCCACCGCGAGATGGCCGATCTTCTCCGCCTCGTCGCCGATGCGCTCCAGATCGGTGATGGTCTT
>DRMK01000051.1 GCA_011322575.1 Gammaproteobacteria bacterium | reverse complement strand
CGAGGTGCTGCTGCTGTTCGACCGGGTGGATGAATGGCTGGTCTCTTCGCTCACCGAGTTCGATGGCAAGCCGCTGAAATCCATCGCCAAGGGGGAGCTGGATCTCGGCGATCTGGAGGACGAGGGGGAGAAGAAGGAGCAGAAGAAGATCGCCAAGGAGTTCAAGGATCTGGTGAAGCGGGTGAAGAAGGCGCTGGGGGACCGGGTCAAGGAGGTCCGGTTGACCCATCGTCTGACCGACTCCCCCGCCTGCTTGGTGAGCGACCTCTACGACATGGGTACCCATCTGGAACGCATCCTCAAGGAGGCGGGTCAGGAGGTCCCCTCCAGCAAGCCCATCCTCGAGCTGAACCCCGAACATCCACTGGTACTCAAGCTGCGCGAGGAGAAGCCGGGGAAACGCTTCGACGACTGGGTGGAGGTGCTGTTCGACCAAGCGCTGCTGGCGGAAGGGGGGCAACTGGACGACCCCGCCACCTTCGTGGCGCGGCTCAACGCCCTGTTGCTGGAGCTGGGGAAAGAGGGCTGACTCTCTGGTGGACTGCAACCGATCCCTCCGGTTCCTGCCAAATGGCAAGGGGCGGGTCTGTTTTGCTGGCATAAGGAACCGGGGCGGGATAGGATAGGAAGCAACGCTGGAGTGAGAGAGGGAGCGGATATGAAACGCATTGTTCTACTCTTGTTTTTCCTGGTGGTGCTGGCGGTGGGCCTGAGTTTCGCCGTGATCAATATCGAGCCGGTGAGGGTGAACTACTATCTGGGCAGCGTGGAGATGCCGCTGGCCCTGCTCATCGTGCTCTCCATCGCGGTGGGGGGTGTGCTGGGCGTACTGGCCACGCTGGGCAAGATAGTGGGGGCCAGGGGCGAGGCGGTGCGCCTGCGCAGGAGCCTGAACGGCGTCCAGAAGGAGCTGGATGCGCTGCGCTCGGCGTCGCAGGTCTCATCCGGCAGCTGAGATGAGCGCCACCGCCGTCCTGTTTCTGCTGCTTCCGGTGGCGGCCGCCTCCGGCTGGTTTCTGGCGCGGCGCCGGCAGGGTGATCAGGAGCGATCCGGGAGCTACACGCTCCCCCCGGACTATTTTCGCGGCTTGAGCTACCTGCTCGACGAACAGCACGACAAGGCGATCGACATCTTCATCCGCATGCTGGAGGAGGACAGCGAGACGGTGGAGCTGCACATGGCGGTGGGCAACCTGTTCCGCAACCGCGGCGAGGTGGAGCGCGCCATCCGTATCCACCAGAACCTGGTGGACCGCACCACGCTGAGCGACGAGCAGCGGGCGGAGGCCATGTTCGAGCTGGGCAAGGACTACATGCGTGCCGGGCTGCTGGATGGCGCGGAGAACCTGTTTCGGGAGCTGGTGGAGAAGGGGGTCTATATGACCGACTCCCTGACCCACCTGATCGATATCTACCAGCAGGAGAAGGATTGGCAGAAGGCGATCGATGCCGGTTTCCGGCTGGAGCGGGCCGGGGACCGGAGCGTGCGGCCCATGATAGCCCAGCACTACTGCGAACTGGCCGAGGAGGCGCTCGGGAGGGGAGATGCCGGGCAGGCGCAACAGATGCTCGACCGGGCCCGCGCCACCTGGCCGCAGTGCGTGCGCGCCAGTATCATCGAGGGGACCATGGAGATGGAGGCGGGGAGTTTCGAGGCGGCGCTCGATTCGTTCAGGCGCATCGAGCAGCAGGACGCCGACTATCTTCCCGAGGTGGTTCCCATGCTGCAGGAGTGTTTCCGGAGGCTCGGCAGACCGGAGCAGATGCTGGAGTATCTGCAAGGCGTGGTGGAGCGTCACGGTGGGTTGGGCAATATCCTGGCCCAGGCAGAGGCAATCTGCGCCCGGGGGGACGGCAAGGGGGCCGCCGCGGTTCTGCTCGGCCACGTGCGCCGGCACCCCTCGCTGCGCGGGGCAGAGCGTTTCGTGGAGCTGGCCGCCCGATGCAACGAGCCCCCGGACGGGAAACTTCTGGAGGATGTACGGGAGATCCTGAGCCAGCTGGTGCAGGGTGAGCCGGACTATCTGTGCCACAACTGCGGATTCCAGGGAAGGGTGCTGCACTGGCAGTGCCCCAGCTGCAAGAGCTGGGGCTCGGTGAAACCGCTGCACGGGGTCATGCAGGAGCAGAGGACGGATCGCCGGTTGTCGCTGGTGGCGCAGTAGCCTGGGTCACCCGGCGGGGTTCTCCGCTCCCTTTCCGCCGTCCGATACCAGCATGCGGGCCAGAGTCCCGTCACCCCGTGGAGCGGCTTCGGGTGCCGCGGCGCCCGCCTTCTCCATGATCTGCAGGGCGTCCTGCCGGATCTCCTGCAGCTCACGCTGCAGCTTCTCCAGCCTCTGCTGCACCTGCTGGCCGATCTCCGCCAGGCCGCTGGTTATCCCGGCCTGCAGCCCGCGCCGGGCAGCCTTCTGCATGGAGGGTTTCAGCTTGCGGTGCGCGAGCCAGGGCAGCAGCCAGGCGGTCACCACCAGCAGCAGGCTGTGGATGGCGAAATCCATTCCCAGGTAGTGCTGTGGCGCCTGGGCGCTCTGGTAGTAGCCGGTAAGGAGGCGGTAGCCCACCCAGCCAAGGGCGGTCAGCGGCAGCAGGGCGGAGAGCACCCCCATGGTCCGGTATACGAAGCGTTGCAGGGCGGTGCCCGGCCTAAGCAGGGCGGCGCGCAGGGAGCCCTGCAGGCGCTGCTCCAGCCACGAGGATGCGCTGTCGCGGATCTCCGGCAGGGCGGCGCGCAGCGGAGGCGCGGGTATCGCCAGGGCGTCCGCTTCCACCACCAGGCTGTCCAGGGCGTCCTGCAGGCGGGTCTGGGCCCAGGCGTCCCAGATCTCTCCGGTATCGACGGAGGGGCTCTCCGGCTGCTCGTCAGGGGGACGCTTTCCAAGCCCCTGCAGTAGCCCGCCATCCCGGGTTGCGAAACGCTCCGCCATGCTCTCCGTCTTCCAGGCCAGGCCCTGTCCGAGTTCCGCGGCGGTCCCCTCCCAGATCTCCCGCCAGCGCTCCCGCAGGAGGGCGAGCGATTCCGGCTCACCGCTTCTCGCCAGGGCCCGGCCCAGCGCCTCGCCCAGCTCCCGGATGCGCAGCGAGACGCCGCGCCGTTCCAGCTGTTCTATGGTGTGGGCGTTGGCCAGGGAGCGGATGGTCGCCGCCAGCTCTTCGAAATCGTCCGCAACGCGCTCTCCCTCCCGGCTGTCGGTGCACAGCACTATGGGTTCATCGAAACCCGCCTCCCCCAGCAGCCGCACGAAATCCTCCCGCTGCGACTCCGTACCCCGGTCCCACTGGTTGATGACAAACAGCCAGGCGTGACGCTGGCCATGCTCCAGCAGCAGCCGCCAGCCGCGATCATCCCGGTACCGCTCCGGGCTGACCACGTAGATCAGCACGTCAACGTGCGGCAGCCACTCCAGCACGAGCTGGCGGTTGCCGGTGTCCACGCTGTCGATGTCCGGCATGTCGATCCAGAGGATGTCGTGGTTCTCCTCCTGCTGGTGCAGGGCGATCTTCACCTTCTCTACCGGAAACTCCCGGGGCAGGCTCTGGATCTGCACCGTTTTGTGGACATAGATGGTTACCTCCCGGGAGGTGGGGCGCTCCACCCCGGTGCGGGCCACCGGTTCTCCCGCCAAGCGGTTGAGCAGGCTGCTCTTGCCCACGCCGGTGCCCCCGAAGAAGGCTACCACCAGCGGTCGCCGGGTTCCGCTCTCGAACAGCTCTCCGGGGGTGCGCGCCTCCACCGATTCGATGTCGGCCAGCTCCGCCTGGCCGAGCCAGCCGGCCTGCCGCGCGCGGGCGGCCCACTGCCGCGCCTGGTGACAGAGCCGCTGCAGCTGTTCAGCGGCCATCCCCGAACTCCTGCAGTTCCTGCTCTGCGGCCGACAGCTCCTCCGCGCCGATGCCGAACCGGCGCGCCGGATCGAGCTGTTCCCGGAGCTGCCGGATCCGGCCGCGCAGCGGGGCGAGAAGCTCTTCCCTGACCGCCTCCAGCTGGCGCTGCTTCAGCTCCGCCGCCACCCTGTCCATGTAGTGACCCAGGGTGCTCTCGGTCAGCATGCTGGTGAGCGACAGCATGGCGGGGGCCACGATCAGGTCGTGCATGTTGAGCCCTCCCGACTTGACCGCCACCACCACCGCCGCCGCGTCGGCGGTTACCCGCGCCGCACGCAGGCTGTTGAGGGTCGCCGGCTGTTGCTGGAGCTGCTCGTAGAGGCTGCGGGCGCTGCGCTCGATCTCGGGCCGGAACCTCTCCTGGTAGTTGTCCACCGAGCGGGCGAACTGCTGCTCAAGTTCCGGGCGCCGTTCGCGCAGCAGGGTGGCGATCCCCCTCCACCAGCTCTCCTGTCCGGGATCCGTTTCGCTGTTGTGCAGCGCCTCTTCCGCCAGGTGGATCAGGGTGTGGTGGCAGATCTGGTTCAGCAACCGCTGCTCCTGGTTGCTGTCCGGCGGTCCGTTCTCCGATCGCTTGCCAAACAGCGATCTCCCGGCGCCGATCAGCTGGCGCAAGGGCCAGGTTATGAGCTGGCGCGCCCTGCCCAGCGAGTCCGCCAGGATGGGGATCTCCAGCAGGGTGAGCAGCTCCGCGATGGCCTGCTGGAAGGTCTCGTAGTTCTGCGGATGATCCAGGTAGTCGCGCCGGTAGTCCGCCAGCGCGTTCTTCATGGCCTGCTCCACCATCTCGTCCCATGCGGCATCGGCGGCCTGTTCCGCCTGCACGGGAGCGATCCATTCCGGCCAGTGCTGCCGGATGAAGTGGTGGAGGTGGCGCCGCCGGGAGTCGCGATCGATCGCGGACAGCTCCCGGCGCAGCGTCTGGCGCAGCAGGTCCACCTGCGCCGGATCGAGCCCCCGGCCGGAGCGGTCCAGATCCTTGCGGTAGGGGAGGGTGCAGACGGGAACGCGCTCCTCGGCCATCCCTGCGGCGCGCAGCTGGCCGCGCAGCGATTCAACCACCACCTTGCGGGACTCCATGTCCAGTTTGTTGATGCAGATCACCAGCGGTATGCGGAGGGGGAGCAGGAGTTCCAGCGTCTGCCACACCCGCTGGTCGGCGTACTTGTCCTTGCTCACCACCAGCAGCAGCAGGTCCGCCAGGGCGATGGTGCGCAGCACCGCGTCCCGGTAGCCGCCCGCATCCACCGAATCGAAATCGGGGGTATCCCAGATCACGGCGGGGGAGAGCGGTCCGTCGCCCGCCCTGGCCAGGGCGTAGGCGCGGTACGGAGCTCCCGCCAGGTCGTCGATGGAGCGTTGCTGGTAGCCGGCAAAGAAGCGGGGCAGCCAGTCGTTCTCGCCGTCGCCCCCTCCGGTATCGAAACCCTGCGGATGGACCGTGAATCCGGCCAGCGCGCTCACCCCGGCCAGCGGCCTGCCCAGCAGCAGGTTGACCACGGTGCTCTTGCCCGCCTGGGTGGGTCCGATGACCACGATTTGCGGCTTGCGGTCCGGCCAATCCCGCCCGATCTCCAGCATGTGCAGCGCCGCTTCGGCCAGGGTGAGGGATGCCAGGGTATCGTCGAATGGCGGATGCCCCTCACCGTGCTGTTGCGCGCGGGCCACGCTCTGGTAACGCTCCTTCAGCCGTGTAATGAATTCGAGCATCCGTCTCCGCAGGGGGGTGAGTTTGCATCATTGTATTGATTTCTTGTCGTGCTGGGAATGATGGAATATGCTAATCCCCTTGTCTCTTACTCCATAGGATGGTCGTCATGTCCCGATACCGCCTGTTCTCCCTGCTGATTTTGCCGATTTTCCTCCACTGCACGCCGCTTCAGGCGCGGGTGATCCAGATCCCGGAGCAGGAGGTGAAGCAGCTGCTGGATGACTATGCCGCCAGCGGCGTCCGCCTGCAACAGCTGCTGGAAGAGCGGTTGCAGCAGGCCTACGATGAGCTGGAGGGTGTCTGGGCGCAAGTGGATCCGGTCTATGAGTTCAGCTTGCAGGATATGGTGGTGGAGGAGGGGTGCTCCCTGACCTCCGTGGTGGAGCGGATGGATGGGGCGATCAGGCTGCAGGAGGAGGGGAGCTCCGCGCGGCTCAGGGTGACCTCCCTGACCGAGCCGCTCTCCGTGAACATGGTGCTGCAGGCCAATCTGGATGCCCGCGGGCGAATCGAGCAGGAGCGCGGCATCCGTGCCTTTGGCCGCTGCAACAGCTACGCGCAGTATGGTTTCGATTTCGCGGCAGACGGGATTCTGGTGCTGCGCCTGGATGGCGACGTGACCTCCCGCGTGGAGTTTACCGAACAGGGGATCAGATACAGCCCGACCCTGGCGCTGCGCGTTGGTTTCGAGCGGATCTCCTACGCCATCGACGTGGATGACGATCTGTTTGGCTCCCTGGTGGAGGAGAAGATCGATGACGCCATCCGGCCGTTCCTCGACCAGGGGGTTGCCGGGGAGCTGGCGCGGCGTCTGGAGCAGCAGTTCCGGGACGCCCTGATTGACTCCTGGGGCGCTGAATATCTGGATATCCGGCTGCCGGAGCTGGATCGGCAGCGCCTGGAGGAGCTGGCGGCCCGCGTCGAGCGGGAGCAGCGGGAGGGTGAGTTCCAGCTCGAGGACAACCTGGGAGAGCTCTACTATTTTCTGCTCAGCGCGGATGAGGAGGCCTGGGACCGGCTTCTCAACGACCGCGCGATGTGTGAACTGGGCGAGTACCTGATGGTAGAGATGCCGTCCGAGCCCCTGTACCAGATGTCGGAGGGGGAGTGCCGGGCGGTGGAGGGGGATGTTGCGGCTGGCAGTTACTACGCCGATGCCTCCTGCCGGCACAGCGTGCTGTACCGCCCGCTGGATCTGCAGAACTATTGTGGCGTGCTCAGCGATATGGCCCGCTCCGGTCGGCCCGCGACCGGTATGGGCGAACCTCCGCTCTGGTATCGTTCTCCCGGCGCACGTCTTGATATCGGGGTGGACTCCATCGCCGGCAACCATCTGCCATACAGCAGCCGTACAATCTACAAAAACACTTTTGGGCCGCGCGGCCAGTGTGGTCTGGAGATGGAGATATACAAGCGCTCTCTCGACGCCACCGGCCTGAAGCCGTTGCTGATGTTACATGGAGGAAGCTGGGAGCGCCGCCGGAGTGGTCTGGTGGGGATGGAGTCGCAGGTCTCGCACTACACGGATCAGGGGTTCGTGGTATTTGTTCCCACCTACCGGCTGGTGGGCGAAATCGAGGGGGATCCCGCCTGTAACGGGGCGGACGGGGAGCAAATGGTGGCCGACGTCGAGGATGCCCTGCAATGGGTGCAGGAGCACGGCGGGGAGTTCGGCTCGAGAGGCGGCCCCGTGGCGGTGCT
>DRMK01000050.1 GCA_011322575.1 Gammaproteobacteria bacterium | reverse complement strand
GCAGGTCAAGGTGGTCAGCCGCGACGAGTTCGGCGAGCTGGCGGGTTCGTTCAACACCATGGTAGAGGGGATCCGGCAGCAGAAACGGATCATCGAGGACAAGGAGCAGGAAAATGCCATGCTGCTGCACAGCATCCTGCCGGAATCGGTCGCCGAACGCATGAGGGCGGGAGAAGAGCGCATCGTCGATCGCATCCCCAACGTATCGGTAATCGTCTCCATGCTGACCGGCCTGAGCTCCAGGGACGAGAGCGAGGATCCGGAAGAGTCCATTGCGCGCCTCAACCACCTGATTGCGGAGCTGGACGAGGCTGCCGTCGCCCACGGCGTGGACAAGATCAAGACGGTGGGTGACGACTACATAGCAGCCTGCGGCCTGCTTACGCCACGGCTGGACCATGACAAGCGGGCCCTGGAGTTCGCCCGCGAGATGATGTCCAGCGTGCGGCGTATCGGGCGAGAGTTCGATATTCAGCTGGATCTGCGCGTCGGCATCCACTCCGGAACGGTTATGGCTGGCGTGGTAGGCAGGCACCGGTTCACCTACGACATCTGGGGCAGCACCGTGGATCTGGCCAGCGAGATCTGCTCCGCCGCGGCCCCGGGGACCATCTGTATCTCCGATCATCTGTACAGCCAGCTGCACGACAAGGAGGGGTTCAGCAAGGGGGGTGAGGTGCGTCTGGATGGTGGTAGTAGCGAGCAGATCTGGTGCAGCGACCCTGCCCAGCGGGAGCCCCCAGGTGCTTGACTGGGTGTTGCGTGAGAGCTGGCTGGCCTGGGGCGTAGGCCTGCTGATCGGCTTCCCCCTGCTCACCATCCTGTTTGGAGAGATGCTCTACCGCATCGAGAGCGGCAGGGAAGGGACACGCGGCTCGCTGGGGAGCTCTCTCTACTTCGTGCTTCCCAGTCTGGTGGTCTGGTTGTTGCTGACCAATGTCCTGGAGCTTCCCGACAGCAACGTATGGGTGCGGGTAGCCGCAACCGCATTCTGGATCAGCCTCATCTACCTGGCGCTGTCCGCCTTCAACCTGTTCTGGTCCGGCGGTTTGGGGGAGGGGTGGCAGAGCCGCATTCCTTCGCTGGTTCTGAACATCGCCCGGCTGTTCTTCGTTCTGCTTGGCGTGGCTTTCGTCATGTCATCGGTATGGGGAATCGACCTGGGCAAGATGCTGGCCGCGCTCGGCGTGGGTTCCATCGTGCTTGGCCTGGCCCTTCAGGATACGCTGGGCGGGCTGTTTGCCGGCATTACCCTCATCTCGGCGCGCCAGTTCAAGGTGGGGGACTGGCTCAAGACCGGTGATGTCACCGGCCAAGTGGTGACGGTGAACTGGTATTCGGTGACCCTGAAGACCCTGGAGAACGATCTGCTGGTGATCCCCAACTCGGTGCTGGCGCGCGACACCTTCCGCAACTACAGCCAGCCCACACCGGTGCACATGGAGCGCGTGGTCATTCAGTTCTGGGAGGAGCACCCGCCCAATCTGGTCAGAAAGGCGCTGCTGGAGGCGGCCCGAGCCACCCCCGGAGTGCTGGAGAAGCCCGCCCCCCGGGTAATACTGCGCGAGCTGGCCGACGATGCCGGCGCCTACGAGGCGCTGCTCTATTTTGACGATTACGGCAGGGTGGACGAAATCCGCAACGCCTATCTCACCCGTGCCTGGTATGCCGCCAAGCGATATAACATCGTATTCCCCTATGAGGACTATCAGCTCTACCACTTCGCCGGTTCGCAGATGAATCTCGGCAGCGACGATCTGATCACTCCCGACAAGCTGGCAGACAGGTTACTGGAGCTGGAGGTGTTCGAGCTGTCAAGGGAGGAGCTGGAGAGGGTCACCGGGGGAGCACGCGTCCAGCGTTTCGGAGCCGGCGAACAGATCCTGCGGCCGGGAGTAGAGTACGACAGGTTTCTCGTCGTCCTGACCGGCTGCGGACGCAAGTACGTGGTGGATCACGATGGTCGTGAGCACAACATGGGGAGCGCGGAGCCCGGTGATCTGATCGGCGTGGTGAGCGCCCTGCGTCGCGGTGTAAACCAGATCAGCGTGTATGCCGACAGCGACGTCCAGGTGGTGGAGTTGCGGCTCGAGTCGGTGGAAAGGGTGCTCAGGGCCAATCCCCGTTTTGCCCAGGAGCTGGAGGAAGCGATCGAGACGCGCCTCGAAACCATCGGCTCGATACTGCAGCGCAGTGAGCGTGGTGGCCGGGGAGATGACAAAGCGACACCCGCGGATCTCCGGCGGCTGTTGGGGAACAGAGGCTAGCCCGGATATTTTGTCCGGTTGCCATAGCCACACTACATATAATTAGAATAAACCAATATTGCATTTTTCTTAAAATCTGCGCTGTACCCGCCGATAACCAGCATAATGGCAGGAAAGATCAGGCTATCGGGAGCAGCCCCGGAGCCCCTGATACCGGAACCGGCGGAGTGTGGAATGAAACTTACGATTCGCAACAAACTGTTACTGGGATTTGGGGCGGTAGTGGTAACGACCACGCTGATCTCCATCAACAATATCATCTTGATGAAGGGGATCTCGGATGACGAGCAACGCCTGATTCAGCTGCGCCTGCCCACCGTGATTGCCGGGATGGAGCTCACCGACGGAGTACACCTCTCCCTGGCCGGCCTGCGCGGCTACATGATTCTGGGAGAGGACCCGGCCAAGGCCGAGAAGTTCAAGGCCGAGCGCCGGCTCGGATGGGAGCAGATCGACCGTGCCATGCAGCGGCTGGAGGAGCTGGCGAAGGGGTGGTCGGATCCGGGAAATGTCCGCTTGCTGGAAGAGCTGCGCGGCAAGATCCAGCAGTTTCGCGAGGTGCAGCAGCAGGTGGAAGAGATCGCCCAGCGGCCGGAGAACATTCCCGCCGTGCAGATGCTGCTCACCGAGGCAGCCCCGCGCGCGGCCAGGATTATCGAGGCCATAACCACCATGATCGATGAGGAGGCCTCCCTCCCGGCAACCGCAGAGCGTAAGAAGCTGCTCAAACTGCTTGCCGACAGCCGTGGCTCCCTGGCTCTGGCTCTGGCCAATATTCGTGCCTACCTGCTCTCCGGGGATCCCGAATTCCGGGACAACTTCCGCAGCAAGTGGCGTATCAACCAGAAGCGTTTCGAACAGTTGTCCGCCATGAGCCACCTGTTCAACGCCCGCCAGGCCAGGGCGTGGAGTGTTTACAAGAGCGCCCGGGCAGAATTCGCCACCCTGCCGCCAAAGATGTTCGAGCTGCGCAGCGGCAAGGAGTGGAACCTGGCCAATCACTTGCTGGGCACCAGGGCAGCACCCAAGGCCGAAGAGATCATGGAGATCCTTGGCAAGATGCGCGCCTCCCAGGAGCGCCTGGCGGCTCTTGATGAAGAGCGGGTGGAGGAGGGTACCTCGGCCGTAGAGATGATCATGCTGGTGGGAACCGTGATCTCGCTGGTGCTCGGGATCGTCGTCGCGTTCGTCATCAGCCGCATGATCACCGCGCCATTGGGTCAGGTAGTGGAGCGCACCAAGTTGATCGCCCGTGGTGACCTGACCGGCCCACCCCTGAATTCGAAAGGGGAGGACGAGCTGGCCGAGCTTAGCGGCGCCATCAACAAAATGAGTGTGGGCCTGCAGCAACTGGTCAGGCAGATCTCCGGCTCCGCGCAGCACATAGGAAGCTCCTCCAGGGAGCTGTCGAAAATCACCGAGAAGACCAGCCAAAGCATGAGTGAGCAGCAGCTGCAGACCGAAAAGGTAGCCACCGCCATGAGCAGGGTGAGCAGCACCGTGCAGGAGGTAAGCAGCAACATCTCGGGAACGGCCCAGGCGGCGGGGGAGGCCAACAGGGAGACGGCGGAGGGACGCAAGATGGTGAATGATGCCATCGAGGCGATTCAGCAGCTCGCCGGGCAGATCGAGTGCGCGGCAGAGGTCATCCACCAGCTGGAGCAGGACAGCGAGAACATCAGTACGGTGCTGGATGTAATCAACGGGGTGGCCGAACAGACCAACCTGCTGGCCCTGAACGCTGCCATCGAGGCGGCCCGGGCCGGGGAGCAGGGACGTGGTTTCGCAGTGGTGGCGGACGAGGTGCGAACCCTGGCCGGCTGCACCCAGCGTTCCACGGAGGAGATCAACCAGGTGATCGAGAAACTGCAGTCCGGCTCGCGCAGGGCGGTGGAGGTGATGAACCAGAGCCGCGAGCAGGCCCAGGCGGTGGTGGAACAGGCCACCAATGCCGGGGTTTCTCTCTCCGCCATCTCCTCGGCAGTGGAGCGCATCAACGACATGAGCATCCAGATCGCCAGCGCGGCGGAGCAGCAGAGTGCCACTGCTGCCGAGGTAAGTGACAACATAGCGTGCATAACCCAAATGGCGAACGAAACCTCCGAGGCGGCGCAGAAGACCGCTGACGCCAGCGAGGATCTCGCCCGGCTGGGCAGCGAGCTGCAGGGACTGGTAGGAAAGTTCAGGGCCTGAGCGGGTCGTCCCTCGCCCGCGTACAGCGGGCTTTAGAAAAATATCCGCCAGCTCCGCCCGAAATGGCGAAGAATCTACAAAAGGTTTTCCTGGTTGGCGTGAGTTGCAGCGGAACCTTGGCGGCCGGGTGAGATATTCGGGATGGCACCGTCGACCATCTCTTTCGCCCGCCGGTAGTTGTCCGTAACGAAGGTGCGCCAGCGCTCCTCCAGCCTGCCCTGTTCGCCGGTTATGGTGTCGCTCGCCTGCTTGCGTTTCCTGGTGAATATGGCGGCGAAGCGGGGATCGCCAGCGGTCAGTTCGTCGACGGGAACGCGGTAAATCAAGTCACGCGCCCGCGCCGCGGCCCCGGCCAGTGCGGGACTGGATCGGGCCCTGGATTGCAACAGTGTCTCGGCCCGCTGGACGGATTCCATTGCAGCGCGCAGCTCGTCCATCCGGTAGGTGATCATCACGTCGAACAGGGAGTTGACCACGTTGTAACGCCGGCGGCTCTTCAGCACATCGAATGCCACATGGGCTCCCAGCTCCCTGGCGCTATAGGGGCGGGG
>DRMK01000049.1 GCA_011322575.1 Gammaproteobacteria bacterium | reverse complement strand
GGTTCTTGTGCTGGGAGCGCTCGTCCTGGCACTCCACCACGATGCCGCTGGGCAGATGGGTGATGCGGATGGCGGAGTCGGTCTTGTTGACGTGCTGTCCCCCGGCGCCGGAGGCGCGGAAGGTGTCCACCTTCAGATCCGCCGGGTTGATGTCGATGGTCTCCACCTCGTCCGCCTCGGGCATGATGGCCACGGTGCAGGCGGAGGTGTGGATGCGGCCCTGGGACTCGGTCTCCGGCACCCGCTGCACCCGGTGCGCGCCGGACTCGAACTTGAGGCGCGAGTAGGCCCCCCGCCCCACGATGCGGGCGATGATCTCCTTGTAGCCGCCATGTTCACCGGGGCTGGCGCTGATGATCTCCACCTGCCACCCCTTCAGCTCGGCGTAGCGGGAATACATGCGGAACAGGTCACCGGCGAACAGGGCGGCCTCGTCGCCCCCGGTGCCGGCGCGGATCTCCAGGTAGATGTTTTTTTCGTCGTTGGGATCGGTGGGCAGCAGCAGACGTTGCAGATCCATCTCCAGCTGCTCCTGGCGCGCCCTGGCGTGCCGCATCTCCTCCTCGGCCATGGCGCGCATCTCCGGATCCTCGTCCCCGAGCATGGAGCCGGCGCTTTCGATCTCCTCCTGCAACTGGCGGTACTCGCGCCAGGCATTTATCAACGGTTCCAGCTGGGCGTACTCCCGGGAGAGGCTGCGAAAGCGCTCCTGATCGGAGATTACGCCGGGATCCGCCAGCAGGGCGTTGATCTCCTCCAGCCGTTCGGCGAGGCCGTCTATCTTGCTGCGAATGGATGGTTTCAAGTTTGCTCTGGCTTGCTGATGTTGAACAGTTCGCGCGCCGCCTCCAGCAGCTCCTCGCGCCCGGCGTAGGCCGCCTGGCTCATCTGGGCGGTGGGGGTGTGGATCAGCTTGTTGGTGAGGCCCCAGGCCAGCTCCTGCACCACCTGCTCCGGATCGTGGCCGGCCGCCAGCTGGCGGCGCGCCTTCTCCAGCGCCGCGTCGCGGGTGGTGGCGGCGTCCTCGCGGTAGCTGCGGATGGTATCCACCGCATCCAGCGAGCGCAGCCAGCCCATGAAGCGGGAGACATGGGTGTCGATGATCTCGTCCGCCTGCTTGGCGGCCTCCTGGCGGGAGCGCAGCCCCTCCTGGATTATCTCCTCCAGGTCGTCTACGGTGTACAGATAGATGTCGTCCAGTTCCGCCACCTCGGGGGAGATGTCACGCGGCACCGCGATGTCGATCATCAGGATAGGGCGTCGCTTGCGCTTCTTGATGGCCTGGCGGGTCTGCTCCTTGCCAATTACCGGCTCCCGGCTGGCGGTGGAGGAGACCACCAGATCGGCCTCTGCCAGGTGTCCCTCCACCTCGGAGAGTCCGATGGCATAGCCGTTCACCTCGCTGGCCAGCAGGTGGGCCCGCTCCAGGGTGCGGTTGGCGATTATGATGCGGCCGATGCCGTTCTCGCGCAGGTGGCGCGCCACCAGTTCGGTGGTTTCGCCGGCGCCCAGCAGGAGGGCGGTGTGTTTCTCGAGGTCGCTGAAGAACTGGCGCGCCAGGCTGACTGCCGCGAACGCCACCGAGACCGGGCTGGCGCCGATGGCGGTATCGGTGCGCACCCGTTTGGCTACCGAAAATGTGTGTTGGAACAGCCGGTTGAGATGGTTGCCAATGGTGCCCGCGCGGTGCGCCGTTACGTAGGCCTGTTTCATCTGACCGAGGATCTGGGGTTCCCCCAGTACCAGGGAGTCCAGCCCGCTGGCCACGCGCATGATCTGCCGCACTGCGGATTGGTCGGGATAGAGGTAGGTGTAGGGCTTCACCTGTTCGATATCCAGGCCGTGGTAGGAGCAGAACCACTGCAGCAGCACCTTGCGGTAGTGTTCCGGCGAATCCGGCCCGCTCTCCTCGGTTCCGCAATACAGCTCGGTACGGTTGCAGGTGGAGAGGATAGCGGCCTCGCGCAGGCCGTCGCGCGCCACCAGCTCGTGCAGCGCGCTGGAGAGCTGATCGGGAGCGAAGGCCACTTTCTCCCGGATCTCCACGGGAGCCGTCTTGTGATTGACACCAAATGCCAGTAACGACATAAACCATCTTGCCGGTTGATGCAGATTGAATTTTGCGACATGCCCCGCCTGAATACAAGGTGGAGACCTGGGAATTAACGATTTTGATGAAAAGAGAGGCGGAAGTTGGGTATAGTTACCCGGTTTTTCGTAGCACTTAGAGATTTGAAAACCATAATGCGAGTAATTTCAGACTCAGCGCCACGGCGTGGCGTATATTCCCGTCGGGCCGTCCTGATAGGGGTGGCCTGCGCCCTCCTGCTGGCGGGATGTACGGCATCCCAGTTGAAGCGAAACCATGGTCCCGCCGTTATGCAGGATGGAAAGGGTCCACCCGAGGCGGAGCTTCTCTACGAGCTTCTGGTGGGTGAAATAGCGGGACAGCGCGGCGCGATGGATCTGTCCGCGGAGAACTACCTGCGCGCGGCGCGCCACTCGGAGGACCCGCGCATCGCGGAGCGGGCGGCCCGCATCGCGGTCTACGCCGGTGACAAGGAAAGGGCGCTGCAGGCTGCGCTGCGCTGGATGGAGCTGGCTCCCGAGGAGAGCGAGGCGCGTCAGGTGACCGCTATCATGTACCTGCGCAACGGACGGGTGAAGGAGGCGATTCCGTTACTGGAGCAGGTGCGCCGGAACCATGCCGATCAGCCGCAGAAGGGGTTCATGTTCATAGCTCAGCTGCTGGGACGGGAACGTGACAGGCAGCCGGCGCTGCAGGCCATGGCTGGTCTGGCGGAGAAACACCCCGGCGATCCGGATGCCATGTTCGCCCACGCACATCTGGCGCTGGCTGCCGAGCAGTACGCCATAGCCCACCAGCTACTGGATCGGGTTCTGGCGCAGCGTCCCGGCTGGGGTGACGCCTACGCCCTGCGCGCTGCCGTTTACCAGCGTCAGGGTGACGTAGAGGAGGCGCTGGCAGCCTACCGCGAGGCGATCCGGCTAGATCCCGAAAACCTGCAGACTGCGCTCTCCTACGCGCGTCTGCTGGTGCAGGAGAGCCGCTTCGCCGAGGCGCGCAAGGAGTTCAAGCGGCTCGAAAGGATGAGCCCGGACGATCCGGATGTGCTGTTCGCCCTCGGCCTGCTGGCAATCCAGGGTGAACAGCTGCCCGAGGCGCACGACTATTTCATGAACCTCGTGGAGCACGGCCAGCGGGTTGCGGATGCCAGTTTCTTCCTGGGCCGCATTGCGGAGATGAGGCAGGACGACAGCACCGCGATGCGCTGGTACCACAAGGTTAACGGCGGCGGCTACCACTACGACGCGCGGCTGCGCATCGCCATTCTGACCGCCCGCGAGGGAGATACCGACGGCGCGCGCCAGCTGCTGGAGGAGCTGCTGCAGGACAATCCCGCCCAGGAGGTACGCACCATACTGGTGGAGGCGGACATCCTGCGTTTGGCGGAGCGGCACGGTGAGGCGTTCGATCTGCTGGGGAGGGCGCTGCGGCGCTATCCTGACAACCCGGAGCTGCTCTATGCGCAGGCGATGGCGGCGGAGCGTCTGGATCGGCTCGATATGGTGGAACGCAATCTGCGCAAGATGCTGCAGGCGGATCCAAACAACGCGCAGGCCCTGAATGCCCTCGGTTTTACTCTGGCGGATCGTACCGACCGCTACGACGAGGCCTACCGCTACATAGGGCGCGCCCTGGAGCTGGAGCCCGAGGATGCGGCCATCCAGGACAGCATGGGCTGGGTATTGTATCGGATGGGACGCCATGAGGAGGCGATCAGGTATCTGCGCAAGGCGCTGGACAACGAGTGGGACGCGGAGATTGCCGCTCATCTGGTGGAGGTTTTGTGGGTGTCCGGGAAGCGGGCCGAGGCGCGCAAGCTGTGGGAGGAGGCCAGCCGCAAGGCACCCGACGATCCGGGGTTGCGCGATGTCGGGCAGCGTTATCTGCAATGATCACGCTGAGGCAATCGATTCCCCTTCTCGCCTTGCTGGGGATGGTGGCGGTCTCCGGCTGCAGCACCATGCAGCGCCAGCCGCCGCCCGACCCCGGGGCGGCGTGGCGGGCGCAGCAGCAGGTTCTGCAGCAGCTGACCGGGTGGGAGCTGCGCGGGCGGATTGCCATCCGCAGCTCCAGTGATGGCGTCAACGCCAACCTCCACTGGCGTCAGCAGGCGGACCGCTACCGGATTCGGCTGAGCGGGCCATTCGGGGCTGGAGCGGTGACGCTGAGTGGTGATCGGAACGGCGTCACCATGCGTGATCGGGGGCGTCTTCTGATGCGCCACGGAGATGCGGAACGGCTGCTCTACCAGCAGAGCGGCGTCCGGTTGCCGGTGGCGTCTCTGGGTTACTGGGTGCGCGCCATGCCCCGCCCCGGCTCGGGCGCCAGGGTGCTGCTGGATCGCATGGGAAGGCTCAAGGAGTTGCGTCAGGATGGCTGGCGCATCCGCTACCGGCGATATCTGCGCAACCGGGGAGTGGAGCTGCCCTCCAGGCTGCTGGCGGAAAACGGACAACTTCGGGTGCGGCTGGTGATCGACCGCTGGGTGGTGACCAGGATGCGCCGCGCCGGTACCAACCCATTGTCCGGATGACCCCCTGGCCCGCCCCTGCCAAGCTGAACCTGTTTCTCCACGTGGTGGGCCGCCGCGAGGACGGCTACCATCTGTTGCAGACCCTGTTCCAGTTCCTCGACTACGGAGACGAGCTGGAGTTCCATGTCCGCGACGACGGCCGTGTCCGGCGCCGCGCCGCGTTGCCCGGTGTGCCGGAGGAGGGGGATCTGGTGATCCGCGCGGCGCGCCTGCTGCAACGGGAGTGCGGCGTGACGCGGGGGGTCGACATCCTGTTGCGGAAACGTCTCCCCATGGGAGGCGGTCTGGGCGGAGGCAGCTCCAACGCCGCCACCACGCTGGTGGCGCTCAACCATCTCTGGGGGTGTGGTCTCGGATCCGGGGAGCTTGCCCGGCTGGGCCTGAGCCTGGGGGCTGACGTGCCGGTATTCGTCCATGGCCGGGCGGCCTGGGCGGAGGGAGTGGGGGAGCGGCTGACGCCGGTGGATGTTCCGCAGGAGTGGTTTCTGGTGCTGGATCCGGGAGTCGGGGTATCTACCGCGGAGATTTTCTCCGCGGCGGATTTGATACGGGACGCCCGCCCTATTACAATACGCGCCTTTCTCGAGGGTGAAGGAGGGAATACCCTTGAACAGGCGGTGGTGGGACGCTACCCCGTGGTGGCCGAGGCGCTGGAGTGGTTGAAGGGCCGTGCCCCGGCCCGGATGACCGGCACCGGCGGCTGCCTGTTCGCCCGGTTCGGGAAGCGGGCCGAGGCGCAGCGGGTGCTGGAGGAGATCCCCCCTCCCTGGCGTGGGTTCGTGGCGCGGGGAAGGAACCGTTCGCCGCTGCTGGAACGGCTGCAGGAAGCGGAAAGCGATTGAATCATCTCTTGCTGGGGCGTCGCCAAGCGGTAAGGCACAGGGTTTTGATCCCTGCATTCCCAGGTTCGAATCCTGGCGCCCCAACCAATTTTGGATACGGGAGCAGCGGCGATTCGGCAGGGAGAGAACTGCCGCTTTGTCCCGGCGGAAGAGGCCGCTGCTGTCTCTGATTGAAAATTATGGTTACCCGGCTACATTCCAAGAAGTTCTCGCCCAGTGCCGGCAAGGGGAGCACCGATCCCGACAACCGGATGATGGTGTTCGCCGGCAACGCCAATGTTCCGCTGGCGCGCGCCATAGTGGGGCACCTCAACATGCCGCTGGGCAAGGCCATCGTGGGCAGGTTCAGCGACGGCGAGGTGATGGTGGAGATCATGGAGAATGTGCGCGGCAAGGATGTGTTCGTGGTCCAGCCCACCTGCGCTCCCACCAACGACAATCTGATGGAGCTGCTGATTATCGTCGACGCGCTGCGCC
>DRMK01000048.1 GCA_011322575.1 Gammaproteobacteria bacterium | reverse complement strand
CGAGCCGAAGCTCGGAGGTGATCCGTGGCGCGCTGTCAGCGAGCCACTCCATCTTTCCCTGGATCTTCATATACGGGGCGGTGAGCTGCAGCTGCCCGATCTCCATCCCGCGGGGCCCCGAGCGGGTTCGGAAGGCCAGCCGGCCCAGCTCCAGATCACCGTATTGCAGTTCGTGAATCCCCACTGTGAACGCCGGCAGAAAGCGCGGATCCGGATGGGAGCGGTGGGCCGGCTCCCCCTCCTGCGTTGCGGGCAGCAGCTGCAGCCGATCCAGCTCCAGCTCGACATCGAGATCCGCCAGATTGCGCCTCTCGTCCAGCAGCTCACCATCGGGCAGCAGCCGCAACCACTGCTCCAGGGAAAACTGCTCCAGCGAGCCGGTGACCCGGAGCGCCGAGGCCACCGGAAGCCGTGCATCCTCCGCCCCGAAATGGAGATAGCCTCCCCCCAGCCGGACGCCGCTTTCGCTGACGGTCAAGCCCAGGTCGCCATGTACCACGCCACTGCATGAGAAACGGAGCCGCCTGTTGCCCTCGTCCCACTCCAGATGCAGCGGCTGCGGTGCATGGCCCTCCTTGCCCAGCGGAGAAGGCAGGCTGGAGGTGATCCCCTCCAGTGACGAATCGAGGCGCAGCATCAGCGCCAGCCCCGGCTTGCCGTGCCGGTAGTCGAGATCCAGCCCGGCGCGCAGATCGCTCTCCCCCTCCAGCCGCTCCAGCAGGGGCAGCTGCAGCTGACGCGCCAGGGGCAGAGGCAGCAGGCGGCCATCCATGGTGATCCTGGTGGTCACCCGCTCCCCCTCCGTGCCGGTGGTCACGTCTACCCGCGCCGGACGATCCAGGAAAAAGGCCTCCACCCCCTCGGCGCGGTAACCGTCATGGTCGAACTCCACCTGCCCGGTGATGTTGGTGGCTTCCAGATGGCCGCTACCGATCCGGTAGCGCAGACTGTTGTCGCGCAGGGTGACGACGCCGCGATAATCCACTGGATGGCCGGCGAACGGAATACCGAGGTAGAGGCCGAGGGTGGCGTCGCCGGCGGCGCTCATGCGCTCCAGCGTGGAGTCGGCGCCCGGCGCCAGGGGACTGGCGCGCAGGAAGGCAAGCATCTTTCCGGCACTCCCCACCGCCTGTCCCAGCACACTCAGCTTCCTGTCCCGGTAACTCTCGATACCGACGTGGGTGCCGGCAATGCTGACCCCCATTATCTCGCCGCGCCGCGCCTCTATCTCCAGCCCGTCGGCGCGAAACAGCACATCCCCCGCAAGCCCTTCGATGCGTGGCCACCCCTTGTGATACTCCAGGGTTACGTCACGGGCATCGAACCCCACCTCGAAGGTCCCCTGACCTTTCACATAGGGAAATATCCCCTTTTTCAGACGGCCATGCAGCAGCAGTTCACCGCTTGCCACTCGGCCGTTCAGCAACGATCTGTCCAGCCAGCGGACCAGCCGCGGCGGCATGATACCCACCGGATAGTAGTGGGAGGCTCGCTCCACCCTGGCGTCCCGGAACGCCACCTGCAGATCGAGGAACGGCGGAATCCCGGCACCGGGAACCACCGCATCCAGGCGCGCGGCGGCCGCCACATCCCGGTTGTGCAGCAGCAGATCGCGCCCGGCAACATACCAGGCACCGGCCTGCCGCTGCCAGCTAACCTCCCCCTCCAACCCCTCGAACTCCCAAGAATTGCGCGCCAGGCGCGGGAATTCCACCTGACCCTTACCGCTCTCCAGCCGCACCGTACCCGACTCGGCATCGGCCCACAGGATACCGCCGATCCCCTCCACTCCCGGCAGCTTGTGCCACGGCTCCAGCTGCAGGTGGCGCACCCGGGTTGCCATGTCGAAACGCTGCGCCTGCGGGGCCCCCGGGCGATAGCGGAGGCGCAGGCCGGCGAGCTCACCGCGGGGGCGCATTACCCGCAACGCCTCGCGCAGGGTATCGGAGCCTGCTCCCGCGGCGAGCAGCAGATCCGCCAGATCCCGCAGGCGCAGATAGCTGACCTGCCCTTCCCAGAGCTCCTCTTCCCCCACTCCACGCCGGGCAAGGCGCAGCCGGGTTGCCGGCCACTCCCCATCACGCACGATCCGTAGCCGGGGAATCTCCAGCTCCCACCCCTCTGCGCCCTTCTGCCAATGGAACCATCCGTTGGCCAAATCCAGCCGGAAGGGTGGCCCCCCGCCACCAGCTTTCAGATTCAGATCCCGAACGCCGCTCTCCCCCCGCAGATCGGCCAGCCGCCCCTCCTTCCATCTCCCCCACAGCTCCATGTCCACCTGGCCGCTGATTCCCGCCAGGCGTTCTGGCCCCAGCTGTTCCAGCAAAGGTTCCAGCCTGAGTCCGAGACCGTTGAGGTAGAACTCTCCGTTCCAGTTCTCCAGCACCGCGCCGGAGCTGGTGAAATCCGCCACTACGCGGATGCTCTCTCCAAACCCCGACGGCAGGCTCACCACCCCCTCCAGTTGGTGACGCTGCCCCTGGTTGTATAACCCGATTCGGGCTATGTCGAAGCGCCGCGGAGGCGCGTCGATACGCTGGTCCCGCCAGTAGATGGTGCTGTCGCGGATCTCGAGGCTGGCCTGGGAGAAAAGCCAGCTGCCAGCGGCGGAGGGATCCTGTTCCGCCGTGGTTTGACCCTCTTGCGCCAGCAGCAGCCCTTCCACCGCAATCCGCCCCGTATGATCCCGCTGTACCGAGAGGTCGGCGCCCACCACCGTCAACACCCCAAGCACCACTTGACGCTGCAACAGGGAGCGCCACAGGTCTATTCCGACCCGCAGCTCACGGCACTGGAGCAGGGTCCTGCCCCCTTTCCGATCCAGCAGGCGCACCTCCTCCAGCAGCAGGGTGGGTTGCAGCCCTCGCATGCGGGCGTCCAGGGAACCCACCTGCACCGGCTGTCCGAGATAGCCGCTCAGCCAGGTGGTGATTTCGTGCCGGTACTCCTTTGCATGGGGGAGCGCCAGGCGGGCGGCGGAGAGAACAACGGCGCCGCTTAACAGCAGCACCACCAGCCCAATCCAGCACAGGGCCAGCAACCGCTTCAGCAAGTTGAGGAGAAGTCGCATGGCATCAATCGAAACAGCAGCCGCGCACGTGGGCTTCAGTACTCTTTCTAAGGTAATAAGTTAGGAAGGTCTTCCTCAAATCGTGTGGGTAAAATGGTAAATCACCGCGTAGCGGCTCCGTCCTTGACAGGCAGAATGCACGCCACATACTCGTTAACCAGAAGGGGATTG
>DRMK01000047.1 GCA_011322575.1 Gammaproteobacteria bacterium | reverse complement strand
GGTGGGGAGGGTCGATTTCGGCGATCTGATCTACATGACCCAGCGGGAAAAGTTCGACGCGGTAATCGAGGATATCAAGGAGTGTGTCAAACGCCAGCAGCCGGTGCTGGTGGGGACCACCTCCATAGAGACCTCCGAGTACCTTTCGGGGATACTGAAGAAGGCCGGTATCAAACACGAGGTACTGAACGCCAAGCAGCACGAACGCGAGGCGGAGATCGTGGCCCAGGCCGGCTGCCCCGGCGCGGTGACCATCGCCACCAACATGGCGGGGCGGGGGACCGACATCGTGCTGGGCGGCAATCTGGAGGCGGTATTGAAAGAGTTGCCGGAGGATGACGAGCAGGCCCGCCAGGAGGCGCGCGAGCGCTGGCAAAAGCGTCACAACCAGGTCATCGAGGCGGGAGGCCTGCACATCATCGGCACCGAGCGGCACGAATCGCGCCGCATCGACAACCAGCTGCGCGGCCGTTCCGGGCGGCAGGGGGATCCCGGCTCCAGCCGTTTCTACCTGGCGCTGGAGGACAACCTGATGCGCATCTTCGCCTCCGAGCGGGTGGCCGCCATCATGCAGAAGCTGGGCATGCAGGAGGGGGAGGCCATCGAGCATCCGTGGGTGACCAAGGCCATAGAGAACGCCCAGCGCAAGGTGGAGGGGCGCAACTTCGACATCCGCAAGCAGCTGCTCGAGTATGACGACGTGGCCAACGACCAGCGCAAGGTGATCTACGAGCAGCGCAGCGAGCTGATGGAGACCGACGACATCTCCGAAACCATCTCCGACATCCGCTATGATGTGGTCAACGGCCTCATCGACACCTATATTCCACCCCAGAGCATAGACGAACAGTGGGACATCCCTGGCCTGGAGCAGGCCCTGGAGAACGAATTTGGCCTCAAGCTGGATCTGCAGGGGTGGCTGGAAGCCGACGAATCCCTGCACGAGGAGGGTCTGCGCGAGCGCATCCTGGAGGAGCTGGAGAAGGAGTATGCGGCCAAGGAGCAGCTGGCGGGCAGCGAGGTGCTGCGCCAGTTCGAGAAAGCCGCCATGCTGCAGGTGCTGGATACCGCCTGGAAGGAGCATCTGGCTGCCATGGACTACCTGCGCCAGGGGATCCACCTGCGCGGCTATGCCCAGAAGAATCCCACCCAGGAGTTCAAGCGGGAGTCCTTCGAGCTGTTCAACCAGCTGCTGGATCGGATCAAGTATGAAACCATCTCGATTCTGAGCAAGGTCCAGGTGCGCGCCCCCGAGGATGTGGAGGCGGTGGAGGAGCAGCGCCGCCAGCAGGTGGAGATGAATTACCAGCACGCCGAGGTATCTGCCCTGGCCGGCGCTGGGGAGCCTTCCCCGGAGGAGCGGGCGGAAGAGCACACCCCGTTCGTGCGCGAAGGGCGCAAGATCGGGCGCAACGAGCCCTGTCCCTGCGGGTCGGGAAAGAAGTACAAACGCTGCCACGGCAGACTGAGCTGATATGGCGGTCGGCTGGCAGGGGTGGCCGGAGATGTACCTGGTAGCCGGGATACGGCTGGGGAGCGCCTGCGCCGGGATCCGCGAGGAGGGGCGGCGCGATCTGGTGATCATGGAGCTGGCCGAGGGCTCCTCCTGCGCGGCGCTGTTCACCCGTAACCGGTTCTGCGCCGCGCCGGTCATGGTGGCCCGGGAGCACCTGCGGCGCACCCCCCCCCGCTACCTGCTAATCAACACCGGCAACGCCAACGCCGGGACCGGTGCGCAGGGGGTGGCCGACGCCCGCGCCTGCTGCGCGGGGCTGGCGCGGCTGACGGAGCTGCCCGTGGAAACCGTGCTGCCCTTCTCCACCGGGGTGATTGGTGAGCCGTTGCCGGTGGAGGCCATTCTCTCCGGCCTGCCGGAGGCCTGGCGCTCCCTCTCCGCCGCCGGCTGGGAGCAGGCGGCGCGTGGAATCATGACCACCGACACGGTGCCCAAGGGCGCCTCCGTCCGCCTGGCGATGGATGGCGGAACGGTAAGCGTGACGGGGATCGCCAAGGGGGCCGGAATGATCCGCCCCGACATGGCCACCATGCTCGCCTTCATCGCCACCGACGCCATGCTGGAGCCGGACCTGCTGCGGCGCTGCCTGGACGAAGCGGTGGAGTGCAGCTTCAACCGCATCACGGTGGATGGCGACACCTCCACCAACGACGCCTGCCTGCTGGTCGCCACCGGCCGGGCGCCGCTGGAGCCCATCTGCCGCGAGGATGATCCGCGCTATGCGGAGCTGGCCGCGGCGGTGCGCCAGGTGTGTGAGCGGCTGGCCCAGGCCATCGTGCGCGATGCGGAGGGGGCCACCAAGTTCATCACCATCGAGGTGCAGGGCGGCCGCGACCGCCAGGAGTGCCTGCAGGTGGCCTACACCATTGCCCACTCGCCGCTGGTGAAGACCGCGTTCTTCGCCAGCGACCCCAACTGGGGCCGGATCCTGGCCGCCATCGGCCGGTCCGGACTCCCCGATCTGGATGTCGGGGCGCTCACCCTGCATCTGGGAGATGTGTGCCTGGTGCGCGACGGTGCGCGGGATCCCGGTTACCGGGAGGAGGCGGCCCAGGCGGTGATGGATCGGGAGGAGATCACCATCCGCGTGGATCTGGGGCGCGGCGCGGCGCGGGAGAGGATCTGGAGCTGCGACCTCTCCCACGACTACATCCGCATCAATGCCGAATACCGCACCTGACGGAAATGCTCCATGTAGCCGCGGCGGTAATCGTTGGCGAAAGCGGAAAGATCCTGATTGCCCAGCGCCCCCGCCACCTCCACCAGGGTGGATTGTGGGAGTTTCCCGGCGGCAAGCTGGAGCCCGGCGAGGACGCCGAGCAGGCGCTGCGCCGTGAACTGCGCGAGGAGCTGGGCATCACCGTACAGCAGGGCAGGCCCCTGATCCGGATTCGCCACCGCTATCCGGAGCATAAGGTCCTGCTGGATGTGTGGCGGGTGACCGGCTACCGGGGCGAGCCCGGCGGCCGCGAGGGGCAGGCGCTGCGCTGGGTCACGCCGGAGCAGTTGCTGGACTACCCGGTTCCCGCCGCCAACCGGGCGGTGGTGGCCGCCGCCCGCCTCCCCGGGCGCTGCCTGGTTACCCCGGAGCCGCCGGCCGATGCGGCGAAATTCCTGTCCCGCCTGGAGCAGAGCCTGAAGAGGGGCATACGGTTGATCCAGCTGCGCGCCAAGAGAGCTGACGAGCGCTCCTACCGCAGCCTGGCGCGGCAGGTTGTGGCGCTGGCCCACGGCCACGGCGCCCGCGTATTGCTGAACGCGGACCCCCGGCTGGCGGTGGAGCTGGGGGCGGACGGGGTTCATCTCACCAGCAGGCGGCTGCTCTCCCTGCAGCAAAGGCCGCTGCCCCGCTCCAGCTGGGTGGCCGCATCCTGTCACGACGAACGGGAGCTGGAGCATGCCGCCCGCATCGGAGTGGACTTCGCGCTGCTGGGTCCGGTGCGCCCCACCGCCAGCCATCCGGATACCCGGGTGCTCGGATGGGAGCGTTTCTCCCGCTTGGTGGAGGAGGCCCGGCTGCCGGTATTCGCCCTGGGGGGAGTGGGGGAGGAGCAGCTGGAGCGGGCCCGCTCCTGCGGAGCCCAGGGGATCGCCGCGATACGCGCCTTCTGGCGGGATTGACGGCGATCTTTGTGAGTAACTATTCAGCTCACCCCTGAAATCCGCCATTTCTGCGTTGAAAAATGGTCATTTACACTCGTAAACTCCCATTTTTCGCCTTGAACTGACGAATTTCAGGGGCGATCTGAACAGTTACCAGCATGTTTCAATACCATGCTGAATAGTTACCTTTGTGATAGACTCGCAGGCTTTACCGGCGACTCCCGGAAAGTGGAGAGCTGCCCGTACGGTCCGGGTGCGGTGGATGAGCGAGAGCGGTTTTGAGGATGATCCAGCGGCGCTGGAGGAGGCGGCCCTGCGGCTCCTGGCGCGGCGGGAGCACTCGGCGCAGGAGCTGCGCCGCAAGCTGCGGCAGCGGGGGTTCGCGCAGTGCGCCATCGAGCGGATGGTGGGGAGCCTGCAGCAGCGCCGGCTGCTGAGCGATCAGCGCTTTGCCGAGGCGTACGTGCGCGCGCGGCGCGACAAGGGGTTCGGGCCGCTGCGCATACGGGCCGAGCTGCGCGAGCGCGGGGTGGCGGAGGAGCTGATCGAGGCCGAGCTGGACCCCTCCGATCCCCAATGGCGCGAGCTGCTGCGCCGGGTCAGGGAGCGGCGCTTCGGCAGCGCGCCCCCCGGCGACCGCCGCGAGCAGGCGCGCCAGGCCCGCTTCCTGCAGCAGCGCGGGTTCGCGGCCGGGGAGATCAGGGAGCTGTTGCGTCAGGAAGAGTGACCCCGTGCAAAGAGTATGAAAAGCAACCAACTGCGCAAGGCATTTCTGGAGTTTTTCCGCGCGCGCGGGCACGAGATAGTGCCCGGCAGCCCGCTGGTGCCCGCCAACGACCCCACCCTGCTGTTCACCAATGCCGGCATGGT
>DRMK01000046.1 GCA_011322575.1 Gammaproteobacteria bacterium | reverse complement strand
ATGCTCCAGTAACGCCGTATGGTACGGTTTCCGTCGCCATCGACCAGCGCATAGCAGCCTGGAGGCAGCTTGCGAATGCCGCGGAACATGGTCTGCGGCGAGGGAACCAGGCCCACCGTCAGAAAGCTGTCCACCGCATTCAGCTCCATCTCCGGTTCGATAAAACCGGATTTCAGAAGGGCCTTGATTTCGGACGCGAAGATAAAACCTTCCCCGGTCTCCGCATAGTAGAGGGGTTTGATACCAATCCGATCACGCGCAAGATAGAGTCTCTTCTCCCTGTCGTCCCAGATGGCAAAGGCAAACATCCCCCGCAGTTTGTCCAAACATCCGATACCATCCTCCAGATACTGGTTCAGTATCACCTCGGTGTCGGAGTTGGTGGAGAAAACATGGCCCTTGGCCAGCAGCTCTTTTCTCAGCTGTCTGTAGTTGTAGATCTCGCCATTGAATACGACGGTAACGCTGCCTTCCCTGTTCTGCATGGGCTGATGCCCACCCGCAAGGTCGATGATGCTCAAGCGCCGGTGCCCAAGACCTATGCCGTCGGTGCAGAAGATCCCCTCATCATCCGGTCCTCGGTGAACCAGGGAGTCATTCATGTCGCCCAGCAAAGTGCGCAGGTGACGCTCTCCTAGCTTGCTGGAAACGATGCCGCAGATCCCGCACATCTCCTCTACCCCCCTTCCAACCGACTCGATATGGCCTATAACTGCGTCCAGCGAACAATCTTGCCCGGTATAACACCTTTCCGGATTACTCCTCCGGATTCCCCAGCCGTGCCAAATTCCAGCACATTCGATCCCGCCGCCAAGAGGCGGATGTCAGCGCGGCACCCCGGCAGCTCGAAGCCAGCTCGCATCATGACTCCATTCCCTGGCTCACCTGGCTTCTATCTGGCAAAACGCTCCATGAGAGTCGAACTGCTATCCTTGGCAGGATATTAAAAAAAGGCCATCCAGGCCCTTTCCAACGCCGGAAGCCGCAAATGCGGTTTTCGGTTTCCTCACATTTTCAATGAGTTGCCATCTTTGAAAATGACTGTTCCTCCATCCGCTGCACACAGACTACCGAAAAAACTGGGTTTTTCAACAGCCTGTCAGAGTCGCCTCACTCCCTTTTTCCACAGGCGATGGATGGAACAACCTTATCATGTTGTGAGATAATGCGCGACGCCAAGGCAAGTCAGGGAATCGACGCGGCGACCTCCCTTGTGAGGGTTCGTAAGGAATGGAAACAGACACTTCTATCGTGACCTCCTCTCCCATTAAAGTGGTGCATGCAGTGCTGTCCCTCGACTGCGGAGGGCTGGAGCGGCTGGTACTACATCTCTGCAAGGAGGGGGTGAGGGCTGGTGACCGGGTCAGCGTGCTGTGCCTGGATCGCGCTGGCGATCTCGCCGAAGAGGTTCTGCAAACCGGGGCGGAGGTGGTGTCACTGGAACGCAGGCCGGGGCTGATGAGCCTGTCCGAAGCGATGCGCCTCAGAAAAATCCTCGGCAGCCTGAACCCGGACATTATTCACAGTCACCAGATGGGCGCCGCCCTCTATGTGGGCACCACGACGCTGACCATGCGCCGCCCTCCCATGATCCACACCGAACACGGCAACCATGACTACCACAGCCTGCGCCAGCGTCTGCTGGGATATGTCGCGTTCTGCACCATGGATCGGATCTATTGCGTCTCGCAGGATATAGCCGACAACCTGACCGGCCACCACCTGGTTAGCAAAGCACGCTTGACCGTACAAGCGAACGGCATTCCCCTGCCCACGGACAGGGAACTGCGCACTAACCGGCTGACGAGGGAGCAGCTGGGAATAGATCAACAGGCGACAATCTTCGGTACCGTTGGAAGACTCGCCGGGATAAAACGGCAGGAGAGGCTTCTGGATGCCGCCGCAACCCTGGCGGGAAAGGGCAGAAACCTGCACCTGATTCTGGTTGGCGAAGGGGAGCAGCGCGGCATGCTGGAGAATCGCGCGGCTGAGCTTGGAATAGAACATCTGGTACACTTTGCCGGTTTCCAGCGGGATCCCGCCTCCTATATCTCTCTGCTGGACATATTCATCCTGACCAGCGACTCCGAGGGCATGCCCATGGCATTGCTGGAGGCGTGGGCTGCCGGAAAACCGGTGATTGTAACAGCGGTAGGCGGACTGCCGGAGCTGGTGAAGGAAGGCGAAACCGGACTGCTGGTTCCGCCCGGTGATCACGAGCGGCTGGTCGGCGCCATGGAATCGCTGGCAGGTGATGCAGAGTACCGCAGGCGCCTGGGCAATGCCGGCCGCTCACTGGTGGCGAAGAGATACAGCGCCGAAAGGATTGCGGCCACCTACCGCGATGCCTATGTCTCGCTACTGCAGCGGCGAAACGCCGCACCGGTATCCAACGGCCACTGATCCGGCACAACGAATCACGGACGCATGACAGGGAAACTTAAAACAGCCATCGTGGGATGCGGCCAGATCGCCGACGGACACATCAGCGAGATCCAGAAACTGGACAACGCGGAGGTGGTAGCGGTGTGTGATCTGGAGATCCTGATGGCCATGCAGGCGGCATCGCGCCACGGAGTTCCTGCCTACTACGACGATTTCGGGGAGATGCTGCAAAAAGAGACGCCCGACGTGGTACACATCACCACTCCCCCCCAGGCACACCTGCCACTGGCAAGGGCCGCCCTGGATGCAGGGTGCCATATTTACGTGGAAAAGCCGTTCACCCCGAAATACCGGGAAACGGTGGAGCTGATCGACTACGCAGAGCGGAAAAACCTGAAGCTCACCATAGGCCATATCTACTTCTTCGACCCGCCGGCCCTGGCATTGAGAGAGCTGGTGGAGGAAGGGGTGATTGGCGATCCGGTTCACGTGGAGAGCTTTTACGGATACAACCTGGCGGGCCCCTTCGGCAAGGCGATCCTTGGAGACGGCAGCCACTGGGTGCACCGCCTACCCGGAAAGCTGTTCCAGAACAACATAGACCACCTGCTGAACAAGGTGGCCGAATTCGTCACCGACGAACGCCCCCGTATACAGGTGCATGGTGAAGTGCGGCGCACCATCCGCTTCGGAGATGTCCGCGACACCATGCCGGACGAGCTGCGCATCATGATCCAGGGGGAGTCCGTCTCGGCCTACGCCACCTTCTCCTCCCACATAAAACCGGTAGCCCATTTCATGCGGCTCTACGGTACCAGGAACATCGCCCACGCCGATTTCGTGGCGCGCACCGTAACCCTGGAACGGGAACCCACCCTGCCCAGCGCCCTGGGCAGGCTGCTTCCCGCCTTCGACATGGGGCGGCAGTACCGGCGCGAAGGGTGGAAAAACGTGCGCCGCTTCCTGCGCTCCGACTTCCACTTCTTTGCCGGCATGCATACCCTGATCGCCAGCTTCTACGACAGCATCCTGAACGACGCGCCGCCCCCCATACTACACCGGGATATAGCGCGCATTGGGTGGATGATGGACGAAATATTCCGTCAACTGGAGAGCAATACGGGAGCGTCATGACAGTACTGGTAACCGGATCCAACGGCTTTCTCGGCGCTGCCCTCGTGGAGCGGCTGGTCCACCACCGGGTAGAAGGCATCCGCTGCTTCGTGCGCGAGGGGAGTGACCGCAGCAGGCTAGAACTCCTGAGACAACGCTACCCGGACGCGAAAATCGAGTACTACGTCGGAACCCTCTCCCGCAGGGAAGACGCGCCGGGAGCGGTGCGCGGAGTGGATACCATCTATCACCTGGCCGCAGCGCTGAGCGGAGCCCCGGCGGACATGTTCCTAAACACCGTGGTCGCCACCAAAAACCTGCTGGAGGCGGTGGCAACCGAGAATCCGCGTGTCCAGGTTGTGCACGTAAGCTCCTTCTCCGTATATGGGGTGGCGGATCTCCCCGCCGGGCAGACCGTGGATGAAAACACACCGCTGGAACAGCATCCCGAACGGCGCGACCCTTACGCCTTCGTCAAATGGCACCAGGAGAAGGTACTCGAAGAGTACCAGAGGAAGCTCGGTTTTCCGCTGCTCGTCCTGCGCCCGGGTGTCATCTACGGACCGCGGGGCGGCGCCATATCCGGCAGGGTGGGACTGCAGCTGGGAGGGATCTTCCTCCACCTGGGAGGGAGCAACCTCTTACCGCTGAGCTACGTGGACAATTGTGCCGAGGCGATAGTGCACTGCGCGATGCGAAAAGAGCCCGGGATCTCCATCTACAACGTACACGACGATCATCTGCCAACATCGCGCGAATACCTCAGGGCATACCGGAAACAGGTAAAGAGATTGCGCTGCCTGCCCATCCCATACCCTATCCTGCAGCTTGTCTCAAAGGGAGTGGAGTGGTACCACGGTTACTCCAGGGGACAGCTTCCCGCAATCTTCACTCCATACAAGAGCGCCAATCTCTGGAAGGGAAACCGCTTCGATAACGGAAAGCTGAAGAGCACCGGATGGCGGCAGATCGTCCCAACCGCCGAAGGAATGCGGCGAACATTTGAGTATTTCAGGGAGAAAGAGTACTAGTACTCT
>DRMK01000045.1 GCA_011322575.1 Gammaproteobacteria bacterium | reverse complement strand
TCGTTCAGGGCTGCGCCGCTGACCACCGGAACTCCCCCCGCCGCAGCTCCCCGCAGGCCAATCTGGCCGGCGATGGCCGCGGCAGTACCCGGATGGTCGCCGGTGATCATCTTGACCTGGATTCCGGCTTTCTGACAGGCGTCCACCGCCGTTACCGCCTCGGGGCGCGGGGGGTCGATCATTCCCTGGAGACCAATGAAGGTGAGGCCGCTCTCCAGATTCTCGTGGCATATCTCGTTCATCTCCGCCGGAAACGCCAGTCGCGCAAACGCCAGCACCCGCAGCCCGTCCCCCGCCATCTCCTGCACCTGCCTCTCCACCCGTTCCGGATCCAGTCCCGTGGTTTCGCCGGACTTGCCGATCGCGGCCATGCAGCGCGGCAGCAGGCTTTCTACCGAGCCCTTGAGATATACCAGCCGTTCCTTCCCCTCGCCGCAGTCATGCAGCGTGGCCATGTACTGGTACTGTGATTCGAACGGGATGCTGTCCAGGCGCGGCAGCTTGCGCTGCAGCCGCTCAATGTTCAGTCCGGCCTTGCGGGCTGCCACCAGCAGCGCCCCCTCCGTGGGATCCCCTTCGATCCGCCATCCCTCGCCTCCCTGCTTCAGGCGGGAGTCGTTGCACAGGGCGCCGGCGCGCAGCAGCTCCAGCAGGGCCGGATGTTCGCCGGGCTGCGTGGAGCGGCCCCGGTACAGTATGGCTCCGTCCGGAGCGTAGCCCAGGCCGCTGGCCCGGAACTGCTCCTCCGCGGTTAGCAGTCGCTGCACCGTCATCTGGTTCTGGGTCAGGGTGCCGGTCTTGTCGGAGCAGATTACGGTGGTGCTGCCCAGGGTCTCCACCGCGGGCAGGTGGCGGATAATGGCATTGCGTTGCGCCATGCGCGCCACGCCGATGGCCAGGGTGATGGTGACGGCCGCGGGCAGCCCCTCGGGAATGGCCCCCACCGCCAGCGCCACCGCAGCCATGAACATGTTGAACCAGGACTCCCCGCGCAGGGCGCCCACCAGAAAGGTTACCGCCGCCATGGCCAGGATCACATAGAGCAGCAGGTGGCTGAAGCGGTTGATCCTGCGGGTCAGGGGAGTGGCCAGCACCTCCGCCGAGGAGATCAGCCGGGAGATGCGCCCCAGCTCAGTGTGGTCCCCGGTGGCGGTGACCACGCCGCTGCCGGTGCCGTGGGTGACGAGGGTGGTGGAGTAGGCCATGCTGCGCCGGTCCGCCAGCACCGCATCGGCCTCCACCGGGCTGCTCTCCTTCTCCACCGGGACCGACTCTCCGGTGAGGGTGGATTCGTCTATCTGCAGATCTCGGCAGCGTGACAGGCGCAGATCCGCCGGCACCCGGTCCCCGGACTGCAGCAGCACGATATCCCCCGGTACCAGCCCGGTCGCCGGGATGATGTTTTTTTCTCCGTCCCGGAGTACGGTGGCGGTGGTGGTCATCTCCCGGGCCAGCGCCTCGATGGCCTGCAGCGCCCTGGACTCCTGGATGAAGCCGATGACGCTGTTGACCAGCACCACCCCAAGGATCACGCTGGCGTCCACCCACTCCTGCAGCAGGGCGGTGATCAGCGCCGAGGCGAGCAGGATGTAGATGAGCGGCTGATGGATCTGCCGCAGCAGGCGCAGCAGCGCCCCCTCCTTTTTCATCGGGGTGAGAGCGTTGGGGCCGTATCTCTCCAGCCGCCTTGCGGCCTCCTCGCTGCTCAGCCCCCGGGGGGAACCACCAAGCGTGGCAAGCACCGTCTCCGCCGGGGTGGCGTGGGGTAAGCCCGATGCAGATCTGTTGGCGGCAGTGCCCATAATGGTTACCAGGCCAAACGGCGGCGAATAGTGATATTGTAGAATATGGATTGGCAATCGCCGGAAACAGGTCCGGCAGACCGCCGGGGGCAGGAACCATGGAGTACGGCTATGTAAACGATATTCTGGTCCTGTTGGCGGTGTCGCTGACCATCGGGGTGCTGTTCCTGCGCCTCAATCTGCCGCCCATCCTCGGCTATCTGGCGGTCGGGGTACTGGTGGGGCCCTACGGTTTTGCCTGGATTGACGATACCGGGCACACCCGCGGGCTGGCCGAGTTCGGGGTGGTGTTCCTGCTGTTCACGATTGGTCTGGAGTTCTCCCTGCCGCAGCTGATCCGGATGAAACGGATCGTGCTTGGTCTGGGGGGGTTGCAGGTATTCCTGACCTCCGCTCTCACCGCGATGATCGCGCTCTACCTGGGTCTGGCGCCGGAGGGCGCTCTGGCGCTGGGGGGAGTGATTGCCATGTCCTCCACCGCCCTGGTGATCCGGCAGCTCACCGATCAGGTGGAGCTGCATACCCGCCACGGCAGGAATGCAGTGGGGATTCTGCTGTTTCAGGATGTGATGGTGATCCCGTTCCTGATCCTGGTGTCGCAGCCCGCCGGCGCGGTGGATGGTATCTCCCTGTCGGTGGTGCTGGCAGCGCTGGTCAAGGGCCTGCTGGCGCTGGTTCTGATCCTGGCCCTGGGGCGCTGGGCATTGCGGCCCCTGTTCCGCGCCATCGCCCGTTTCCGCTCCACGGAACTGTTCATGCTCACCGTGCTGCTGGTCACCCTGGGCGCGGCTACCATCACCCACGAGATGGGGCTCTCTTTCGCCCTGGGGGCGTTTCTGGCCGGGATGATGCTCAGCGAGACCGAGTTCCGCCACGAGGTGGAGGCGGAGATCCGGCCGTTCCGGGACCTGCTGCTGGGGCTGTTTTTCA
>DRMK01000044.1 GCA_011322575.1 Gammaproteobacteria bacterium | reverse complement strand
GTGGAAATGGGTGCCGCGTTGCCGCACCAGGATGTTCCCGGCCTCCACCTGCTGTCCGCCAAAGCGTTTCACGCCCAGGCGCTTGGATTCCGAATCGCGACCGTTGCGGGAGCTGCCCGCTGCCTTCTTGTGAGCCATATCGCTGTTACCTTCTAATGCTGTATCACAAACCGCTCAGCCGGCGCTGATGGCGGTAATCTTCACTTCGGTATAGTGCTGGCGGTGTCCCATCTGCTTGCGGTGGTGCTTGCGCCTGCGGAACTTGACGATCTTGATCTTCCGGTGCCGTCCCGTGCCGGTCACCGTGGCGCTTACCTTGCAACCGTCCAGATAGGGGGCGCCCACCTTTATGTCATCACCGTCGGCAACCATCAACACCTTGTCGAACTCCACGCTGGAACCTTCGTCCAGCCCCAGTTTCTCCACCTTGAGCGTTGATCCCTCGCTGACCCGGTACTGCTTGCCGCCGGTCTGAATTACCGCGTACATTTAGTCTCTCTCCAAAAAGCCGCTTCTGCACGGACGCTGATACGGCGCCCGAAACCGCGAGATTCTATCCCCTAGCGGCGCGGTAGTCAATCATTCGTTGCCGCCGTCCTGCCGTGCAATAGCCGGTTGATGGCACGCGAGGCGGCGATCAGGCCGAATGTGGCGGTGACGAAGCTGGCCGAGCCGTAACCCATGCTGCAGTCCAGGGAGATCCCGTGTATTCCCGGCTTTTCGTGCCCGACGCTGCCATCCTTCCTGGGATAGAGCCTCTGCTGGGTGGAGAATACGCACTCCACCCCGAAGCGGCGCTTGCGGTTGCGGGTGAATCCGAATTCGCCGCGCAGCCGGGAGCGCACCTTGGCGGCCAGAGGATCGTTATAGGTACGGCTGAGATCCGCCACCTTGATGGTGGTAGGATCGGTGACCCCTCCCGCCCCGCCGGTGGTGACCAGCGGCATCTTGTTGCGCCTGCAGAAGTGGATTATCTCGGATTTGAACTTGATGCTGTCGATGGCGTCGATTATGTAGTCGTAACCGTGGTCCGGCGCGAGGTGTCGGGTCAGGGTCCGGCTGGTTACGAAATCGTCTATGGCGTGGCAGCGGCACTCCGGGTTGATGGCCGCCACCCGTTCCGCCATGACATGGTGTTTTTTCCTGCCGACTGTCTCCCGCAGGGCATGCAGCTGGCGGTTGGTGTTGGAGATGCAGATCTGGTCGAAGTCGATCAGGGTGAGCTGTCCCACGCCGCTGCGCGCCAGCGCTTCCACCGCCCAGCTGCCTACCCCGCCCAGGCCGATGATGCAGATGTGCATGTGCCTCAGCTGCTGGATGGCGTCCGTGCCATACAGTCGCTGGATGCCGCCGAACCGCAGCTGGTGTTCGCTCTTCTCCATGGTACTCTTTCAAGGAAATTAATCAGGAAGGTCTTCCTAATAGCGCCCTATTCCGGCGGTGGCGGGGCAATCACCTCGCGGCTGCCGTTGGTGGCCGCGGGAGAGACGATGCCTGCCGCCTCCATCTCCTCGATCAGGCGGGCGGCCCGGTTGTAACCTATCTTGAGGCGCCGCTGCACGCCGGAGATGGAGGCGCGGCGCGTCTCGGTGACGATGGCTACCGCCTGGTCGTAGAGGGGATCGTTCTCGCCCTCGCCCGCGGTTCCGGCCTCTCCGGGAAGCTGATCTCCCCCCTCGGTAGCGCCGGCCAGAACGGCCTCGTTGTACTGGGGCTTGCCGATCTTCTTGAGCGCCTCCACCACCTTGTGGACCTCGTGATCCGATACGAAGGCTCCATGTACCCGCTCCGGCGCTCCGCGTCCCGCCGGCAGGTAGAGCATGTCACCATGCCCCAGCAGATGTTCCGCCCCCATCTGATCCAGAATGGTGCGCGAATCTATCCGGGAGGAGACCTGGAATGCGATGCGCGTGGGGATGTTGGCCTTGATCAGGCCGGTGATCACATCCACCGATGGGCGCTGGGTGGCCAGTATCAGGTGGATTCCTGCGGCGCGGGCCTTCTGCGCCAGGCGGGCGATCAGCTCCTCCACCTTCTTGCCCACCACCATCATCATGTCCGCCAGCTCGTCGATGATGACCACTATGTAGGGCAGAACCTCCAGCTGCTGCGGCTCCTGCTCCAGCTCGGGATTGAACAGGGGATCCGGGATCGGACGGCCCGCGGCCAGCGCCTCCTTCACCTTGCGGTTGTAGCCGCCTATGTTGCGTACGCCGAGGGCGGCCATCAGGCGGTAGCGCCGCTCCATCTCCGCCACGCACCAGCGCAGCGCATTGGTGGCCTCTTTCATGTCGGTCACCACCGGCGCCAGCAGGTGTGGAATCCCTTCGTACACCGATAGCTCCAGCATCTTGGGGTCAATCATGATGAGGCGCACCTCGCGTGCGGTGGCCCGGTACAGCAGCCCCAGAATCATGGCGTTGACCGCTACCGACTTTCCCGAACCGGTGGTGCCGGCCACCAGCAGGTGCGGCATGCGGGCCAGATCCGCCACCACCGGGCGGCCGCTGATGTCGCACCCCAGCGCAACGGCAAGGGGGGAGTTTGCCTTCTCATACTGCTCCGACTGCAATACTTCGGAGAGATAGACGATCTCGCGCTGCTCGTTGGGGATCTCCAGGCCGATGGTGGTCTTGCCCGGAATCACCTCCACCACCCGGACGCTCATTACCGACAGGGAGCGCGCCAGATCCTTGGAGAGGTTGCTGATTTTGCTGGACTTTACTCCCGGCGCCGGCTCCAGCTCGAAGCGGGTGATGACCGGGCCCGGGTGAACCGCCACCACCTCTGCCTCGACCCCGAAATCACGCAGCTTGAGCTCCACCTGGCGCGAGATGGCCTCCAGCGCCTCGCGCGACAGCGCCTTGCCGCTCTTGCGGGCCTGATCCAGCAGCGCCAGGGGGGGCAGTTTCTCGTCTGCAGGGGTGGTGAAGAGGGGCACCTGCCGCTCCCGTTCGCGCCGTTCGCTGGTCACCGGCTGCGGAGCGGGCTTCTTGATCCTGGGTGGCTTGCGTGCGGCGATCCTGCGCTTCTCGCTGTCTGCCACCTGGGCGCGCTGTCTGCGCGCCCGGCGTCCCTCGCTGGCGTCGCGCAGGCGCCGGAACTGCTCCCGGGACCAGTCGATCATGGTCAATACCCGTGCGCCGGTCTCGTCCATCAGCCACAACCAGGATAGGCCCGTAAACAGGGGGAGGCCGGTCAGGAACAGGGCCAGCAGGAACAGGGTGGCTCCCAGCAGGCTGAACATCCCCACCAGCCAGCCGCCGACGCTGCTTCCCAGGATGCCGCCGGCGTCGGCCGGCAGCGCCAGCAGCGGGTCGGAGAAGTGCAGCGTAGCGAGTCCGGCGCCGCCAATCAGGGTGAGCAGGAAGCCAAGCAGCCGCAGGCCGGCCTCCTGGGGGTTGAGTACGCTGTCCTTGTCGCGCCGCGAGAACAGCAGCCAGCCGGCGTAGGCGATCAGCGCCGGAATCAGATAGGCCAGGTATCCGAACAGATAGAGCGCCACATCGGCAAACCATGCTCCCGCAACTCCCCCGAGGTTGTGGATGCCGCTCATGGCGCTGCTGCGTGACCAACCCGGATCGGCCGGGTGGTAGCTGACCAGGGAGGCCAGCAGGTAGAACGCCATAGCCCCGAACAGCACCAGGGCGCCCTCGCGCAACACGCGCACCAGTTGCCGGGATAGCGGATTGCCCTTTTTCTTGATGCTCGCCTGCGCCACTCTCGTCCTGTCCAGCGTAAGGAAAAGCTGTATTATACTTGGTCGGGAGTTTTTTCGCTGCCGCCTCTCCGGCCGGCCATGTCTGTAATCTACTAGCTTTATGGAGTTTCCGTGATATGAGTGAATCCAAGCACTGCCGCCTTCTCATCCTCGGTTCCGGCCCGGCGGGATATACCGCCGCGGTCTATGCCGCGCGCGCCAACCTGAACCCGGTATTGATAACCGGGATGGAGCAGGGTGGGCAGCTGACCACTACCACCGAGGTGGACAACTGGCCGGGGGATGCCGACGGGGTACAGGGTCCGGAGTTGATGGAGCGGATGCGGCGGCATGCGGAGCGTTTCGATACCGAAATCATTTTCGATCACATAACCGCGGTGGATCTG
>DRMK01000043.1 GCA_011322575.1 Gammaproteobacteria bacterium | reverse complement strand
TCGGCTGGTAAGGGTGAAATGGTGCGGTAAGAGCGCACCGCGCCGGTGGTAACACGGGGCGGCATGGTAAACCCCACCCGGAGCAAGACCAAATAGGGGAACCAGCGTTTCGCGATGCGTGGCCCGCGCAGTTCCCGGGTAGGTCGCTCGAGGTACATGGCGACATGTATCCCAGATGAATGGCTGTCCACGACAGAACCCGGCTTATCGGCCGGCTCTCCTGTTTTGTAGATCCGGCGGTGGAGAAAAGTGTTTTTTGGTACGGAGCGAACCGGCAGCAGGGATTGCCCCGGAAGGCTCGGGTTGTTATGGTGGCTCTGTTTTCTCCCGGAATCTCCCCGTTTAGCGCCTGCCTGAGCGGTTTCCGTCCGCAATCTAGATTTTTCTGTATATTTCCCCGATAACTTTTTGTTTTTGATGAACTCGTTTTGCCGGTCTCCTCCGGCCGCTGTGCGATCCTCTCCGGTTTGTCTAAGTCATTGTGCGAAAAGCAGGAAACTTATTCCCAAATTGTGCGGTAAAACGCTTGACCTGAATGGTTGCTGCTCCTATAGTGTGACGAAATAGTAACAAAGTGGATCAAAGTGGGGATTTGTGGATCCACGGCAATGGAAAAGGGGAGCAGGTTTTGCTGCGCGGACTGAATGCGCTCACGCTGGATGGCAAGGGACGGATGGGGATCCCTACCAGATACCGTGAACAGCTGCGGGACAACGGCGGTGGCCAGCTGATCGTGACGCTGGATCCGAGCGATCCGTGTCTGCTGCTCTATCCCCGCCCCGAGTGGGAGGTGATAGAGCGCAAGCTGGTGCGCCTGCCCTCCCTGAACCGCCAGGCCCGCAAGCTGCAGCGGGTGTTGATGGGGCACGCCTCCGAGGTGGAGCTGGATGGCGCGGGGCGCATCCTCCTGGGCGCGGAGCTGCGTGAATCGGCATTCCTTGAGAAGCATGTGATGCTGGTGGGCCAGGGCAACAAGTTCGAGCTGTGGAGCGAACAGAACTGGAAAGAGCGGCGGGTACAGTGGCTTGCGGAGGATGACAGCGAGCTTGCCGCCGAGCTGGAGACGCTGGCGCTGTAGCCGGGCTCGACCGCGGGCCGGGCCGGAAGGAGGCGTCCCGGGCATCGCGGCGGAGCGGGTCACACAGATGGCAGACGATTTCGGGCACCACCCGGTGCTGCTGGAGGAGGCGATGGACGCCTTGGCGATCCGGGAGGAGGGCATATATATAGATGGCACTTTCGGCCGTGGCGGGCATAGCGGGGCGATCCTGCGGCGCCTGGGACCGCGGGGCCGGTTGCTGGCCCTCGACAAGGATCCGGAAGCGGTGCAGGCGGGGCTCGAGCGGTTTGCCGCAGAGTCCCGTTTCGTCGTGCGGCAGGGTTCGTTTACCGCCATGGAGCAGCTGGTGCGGGAGCGGGGCTGGCAGGGACGGGTCGCGGGAATTTTGCTCGACCTGGGGGTCTCTTCCCCCCAGCTGGACGACGCCCGGCGTGGCTTCAGCCTGCGCCGCGACGGCCCGCTGGACATGCGCATGGACCCCGGCAGCGGCACCAGCGCGGCCCGCTGGCTGGCGGGCGCCGGGGAGGGGGAGATAGCCAGGGTGCTGCGGGAGTATGGTGAAGAGCGTTTTGCGCGGCGTATCGCGCGGCGCATCGTTGCGCGCCGCGCCGCGGGCAGACCGGTGGAGAGCACGGCGCAGCTCGCTGAACTGGTGGCCGCATGCATGCCGCGGCGGGAGCCGGGGAAGGATCCGGCCACGCGCACCTTCCAGGCCATACGCATCCATGTCAACCGGGAACTGGAGGAGCTGGAGGAGCTGCTGCGGCAGGTGCCGCGCATGCTGGCCCCCGGCGGGCGTCTGGCCGTGATCAGTTTTCATTCACTGGAAGATCGGCTGGTAAAACGCTTCATGCGCAACGAGGCGCGCGGCGACCGGTATCCGCCGGATCTGCCGGTTACCCTGGAGCAGGTGCGGCCGCGCATGCGGCTGGTGGGGCGCGCCATCCGGGCCGGGGCGGCCGAGCTGGCTCGCAATCAGAGGGCGCGCAGCGCGGTGCTGCGGGTGGCGGAGCGCCTGCCATGAAACTCAATGGCACCTTTCTGGCGCTTCTTCTGGCGGCCTCGGTGATCGGCTCCGCACTGGGGGTGGTGTACGCGAAGCACACCAGCCGCAAGCTGTTCGTGGAGCTGCAGACCCTGGAAAAGATCCGGGACGAAATGGAGGTGGAGTGGGGCCAGCTGCAACTGGAACAAAGCACCTGGGGCACCCATGCACGGGTGGAGGGAATTGCGCGTGAGCAGCTGGAGATGGTGATGCCGCCGGTAGACGCAGTCGTGATAGTCAAACCATGAATCAGGTTCAGGCCAGACCCTCGTTTCGCGGACGGCTTCTGTTCACGCTGTTCATGGTCGGCTGCGCCATGTCGGCGCTGGTGGCGCGCGGGGTGGATCTGCAGGTGCTGAACAAGGAGTTCCTGCAGGAGGAGGGAACCGCGCGCTATCTGCGCGAGATCTCTATCGCCGCCCACCGGGGCAGCATACTGGACCGTCACGGCCAGCCCTTGGCGGTCAGCACCCCGGTGGACTCGGTATGGGTGGAGCCGCGCCAGTTCCTGACGGCCCGCTCCCGCTGGTCGGAGCTGGCCAGGGTGCTGGGGATCCCGGAGCAGCGGCTGCAGGAGGCGCTGCAAGGGCGCGAGAAACGGGAGTTCGTCTATATCGTGCGGCGCATCGCCCCCGCCCTGGCGGCTCGGGTCATGGCACTGCAGATCCCCGGGGTCTCCCTGCAGCGCGAGTACCGCCGCTACTACCCCGCCGGTGAGGTGACCGGGCACCTGCTCGGGTTCACCAATGTGGACGATGTCGGGCTGGAGGGGCTGGAGCTGGCCTACGACAATTGGCTGCGTGGTACCCCCGGCAGCAAGCGCGTCATAAAGGATCGCCTGGGGCATGTGGTGGAGGATGTGGAGCGTATCGAGCAGCCGCGCCCGGGCAGGGACCTGCAGCTGACCATAGACCGCCGTCTGCAGTACCTGGCCTACCGGGAGCTGCTGGCGGCGGTAAAGCGGCACCGGGCGAAGGGTGGCTCCCTGGTGCTGCTGGATGCCCGCAGCGCCGAGGTGCTGGCGATGGTCAACCAGCCCGCCTTCAACCCCAACAACCGGGAGAGGCTGCGGGGGGAGCGCTACCGCAACCGCGCCATAACCGACATGTTTGAGCCCGGATCCACCATGAAACCATTCACCATAGCCACAGCCCTGCAGAGCGGCCGTTACCGGCCCGGTACTCTGATCGATACCGCACCGGGATACTACAAGGTGGGCGGTCACACGGTGCGCGACAGCCGCAACTACGGACGCATCGATCTATCCACCATCATTCAGAAGTCCAGCAACGTAGGCGCCAGCAAAATAGCCCTTACCCTGGCTCCCGAGCGGATCTGGCAAACCTTCCACCGGGTGGGGTTCGGCGAGCTGGCCGGAGATGGCTTCCCTGGTGAGTCGAGCGGGGTGTTCAGCGACTACCACACCTGGAGCGAGCTGGAGCGCGCCACCCTGGCCTTTGGCTATGGGGTGGCAGTAACCCCGCTGCAACTGGCGCGCGCCTACACCGTTCTGGCGGGTGACGGGCGCCTCCGGACGGTGTCGGTGGTCAAGGGACAGGGGGAGCAACCGGACGTTGGCCCCAAGGTATTCAGCGGCAGGGTATTGCGCCAGGTGCGCAGCATGATGGAGCGCGTGGTCTCCGGCGAGGGAACCGGAGCCAAGGCCGCGGTGCCAGGTTACCATGTGGCGGGCAAGACCGGCACGGTCAGGAAGCCGGTGGCGGGAGGCTACTCCGAGGATCGCTACGTGGCCCTGTTTGCCGGCATGGCGCCGGCCAGCGATCCGCGCCTGGTAATGGTGGTGGTGGTGGATGAGCCATCCGGTGAGGAGTTCTACGGGGGTGATGTGGCGGCGCCGGTCTTCGCCAGGGTGATGGCGGGGGCCCTGCGCCTGCTGGCCATTCCCCCGGATGCGCTGCCGGGCCAGGGACAGCAACTGGCCGCCCTCGCGGGGCAGGAGCGATGACAGCGGTGGCGCAGCTGCATCAGGCTCCCCACCTGAGCACCCTCCTGCCCGGCATGGTGCTTCCGCTGGATCCGGTCATAGCCGGTCTGGAGCTGGACAGCCGCAGGATACAGCCGGGCGATCTGTTTCTGGCGCTGCACGGCGGCCGCACCTCCGGCCACGAGTTCATCGACCAGGCGATAGAGAGGGGCGCGGCGGCGGTGCTGTGGGAGGCGCCTCCGGCAAGCAAGATCGAGATCCGCCGGCGGATCCCGCTGGTCCCGGTTCCAGATCTGCGGATGCGCGCCGGAGAGGTGGCGGACCGCTTCTACGGAAGCCCCTCCCGCGAGCTACAGGTAGTGGGGATAACCGGCACCAACGGCAAGACATCCTGTTGCCACTTTCTCGCCCAGGCGCTGGGCGACGACCCCCCCGTGGGGATCATCGGCACCCTGGGCCACGGGCTGCCGGGAGAGCTGGAGCAGAGCGGCAACACCACCCCGGACGCGGTTACGGTGCACTCCCTGCTGGCCCGGTTCCGGGAGCGGGGCGCGCGCCGGGCGGTCATGGAGGTCTCCTCCCATGCGCTGCTGCAGGGGCGTGTCCAGGGGGTCAGGTTTGACACCGCCCTGTTCACCAATCTGAGCCGGGACCATCTGGACTATCACGGAGACATGGCCAGCTACGGGGCGGCCAAGAGCCGGCTGTTCCGGATGCCGGGCCTGCGCCGGGCGGTGATCAACCAGGATGACCGCTTCGGTCGGGAGCTGCTGGAGAGCCTGCCGCCAGGGGTCGAGAGATGCGGGTACTCGCTGCATGGCGCGCGGGAAGGCGGTGCCACCGTGACGGCCGGCAGCCTGCATCTCTCCCCCGGCGGTATACGCATGGAGGTGCAGACCCCCTGGGGAGGCTGCGTGGTGGAGAGTCCGTTGCTGGGCCGCTTCAACGCCAGCAACCTGCTGGGGGTGCTCGCGGTGCTTCTGGTGCTGGGAGTCGCCCCCGGAGAGGCCGCCGCCCGGCTGGGGGAGCTGAAACCGGTTCCGGGGAGGATGGAATCCTTCAGGGGGGAGGGGATGCCGCTGGTGGTGGTGGACTACGCCCACACCCCGCAGGCGCTGGAGCAGATATTGATCGCCCTGCGTGAGCACGGGGAGAGGCTCTGGTGCGTGTTCGGCTGCGGCGGCGAGCGGGACCGCGGCAAGCGGCCGCTGATGGGTGCCGTCGCCGCGCGCCATGCCGACCATCTGGTGATTACCGACGACAACCCGCGCGGCGAGGATCCCGGCTCCATCGTCGCCGATATCCTGGGCGGAGTTCCCGGCTATGCGGATGCCGTGGTCTGCCACGACCGGGCCGGGGCCATCGAATCGGCTCTCCGGCGGGCGTCGGAGCGGGACGTGGTGCTGGTGGCCGGCAAGGGTCACGAACGCTTCCAGCAGGTGGGGGGGCTCAAGCTTCCCTTCAGCGACCGGGAGGTGGTGCAGGAGATGCTGACGCGGAGAGGCGGACACCATGGCTGAGCAGATCGCCCTCTCCGTTCTCGCCGAACGGATCGGCGCCCGGCTGCGCGGCGGCGATCCGCCATTCTCCGGGGTGAGCACCGACAGCCGTACCCTGCGACCGGGGGATCTGTTCGTCGCCCTGCGCGGGCCCAACTTCGACGGGCACGCCTTCGCGGCGCAGGCGCAGGCCAGGGGGGCGGTGGCGCTGATGGTGGACCGGCCGCTGGAGACCGCGCTGCCCACCATGGAGGTGGAGGATACCCGCATCGGGCTGGGGCGGCTGGCAGCTGCGTGGCGCGGCCGGTTTGCGCTGCCGCTGGTGGCGGTGACCGGCAGCAACGGCAAGACCACGGTAAAGGAGATGCTGGCGGCGATCCTGGGGCGGCAGGGTCCGGTGCTGGCCACCCGTGGCAACCTGAACAACGACATCGGCGTGCCCTTGACCCTGCTGCGCCTGCGCCCCGTACACCGCGCGGCGGTGGTGGAGATGGGGGCCAGCCGCGCCGGCGAGATCGCCTGGCTGACCGGCCTGGCCCGCCCCTCGGTGGCGCTGATCACCAACGCCGCGGCGGCCCATCTGGAGGGCTTCGGCTCCCTGGAGGGGGTGGCGCGGGCCAAGGGGGAGATCTACGGCGGGCTGGAGGAGGGCGGCGTGGCGGTGGTCAACGCGGATGACCCCTTCTGCGAACTGTGGCTCGGTCTGAACCGGGAGCGCAGGGTGATCACCTTTGGCCTGGAGCGGGAGGCCGACGTGAGCGCCCGCTGGGAGGCGCGGGCGGATGGCAGCAAGTTGGCGCTCACTACGCCTTGTGGCGCCGTCGAGCTGTGGCTCCCCCTGCCGGGGCGGCACAATGTGCTGAACGCCCTGGCCGCCACCGCGGCCGCGGTGGCGCTCGGAGTGGAGCCGGAGGCTATCGGCAGCGGGCTGCAGGAGGTTGCGCCGGCTCCGGGGCGGCTGGAACGCAAGCGGGGGATCCGCGGGGCCTGCATCATCGACGACAGTTACAACGCCAATCCGGCATCCCTGGGGGCGGCCCTGAAGGTGCTGGCGGCGGTGCCGGGCGAGCGCCTGCTGGTGATGGGGGACATGGGGGAGCTGGGCAATGAGGCCCGGCAGCTGCACCGGCAGATTGGGCGCGCGGCGCGCCGGGAGGGGATCCAGCGGCTCTACGCCACCGGGGAGCTGAGCCGTGCGGCGGTGAGGGAGTTTGGCTCGGGGGGGCGCCATTTCGACAGCCGCGAGCAGCTGATCGATGCCCTGCGGGAGGAGCTGGGCCCGCAGCTCACGCTGCTGGTGAAGGGCTCCCGTAGCGCGGGTATGGAGCAGGTGGTGGAGGCCCTGCTCGGGAGCGGGGAGGGGGAGTAGATGCTGCTCTATCTGACTGAATATCTGGTGCGCTTCCACAGCGGATTCAACGTATTCCAGTATCTTACCCTGCGCGCCATTCTCGGTGTCCTGACTGCCCTGGTCATTTCGTTCCTGGTGGGGCCGCTGATGATCCGGCGCCTGAGCCGCTACCAGATTGGCCAGACGGTGCGCGACGACGGTCCGCAGAGTCATCTGAGCAAGGCGGGAACCCCCACCATGGGAGGGGCGCTGATCCTGGTGGCCATCGGAATAAGCACCCTGGTCTGGTCGGACCTCGGTAACCGCTATGTCTGGGTGGCGCTGCTGGTGACCTTCGCCTTCGGTGCCATAGGCTTCGTGGATGACTACAAAAAACTGGTGCGCCGCGACCCGCACGGCCTGATCCCGCGCCACAAGTATTTCTGGCAGTCGCTGGCCGGGCTCGCGGCGGCGCTGTTCCTCTACTACACCGCCGAGCGGCCGGTGGAGACCCAGCTCATCGTGCCGTTCGTAAAGGATGTGGTGATCGACCTGGGCTTCGGCTACGTGCTGCTCACCTATTTCGTGATCGTGGGAACCAGCAACTCGGTGAACCTCACCGACGGCCTGGATGGGCTGGCGATCCTGCCCTCGGTGATGGTGGCGGGGGGGCTGGGGGTGTTTGCCTATCTGGCGGGCAACGCGGTGTTCGCCCGCTACCTGGGGATTCCCTTCGTGCCCGGGGTCGGGGAGATCGTGGTGCTGTGCGGTTCACTGATGGGGGCCGGTCTCGGCTTTCTCTGGTTCAACACCTATCCGGCGCAGGTGTTCATGGGCGACGTGGGCGCGCTGGCGCTGGGGGCGGCGCTGGGGGTGGTTGCGGTGCTGGTGCGCCAGGAGCTGGCCCTGATGATCATGGGCGGGGTGTTTGTCATGGAGACCGTCTCGGTGATTTTGCAGGTGGTCTCCTACAAGCTGACCGGGAGGCGCATCTTCCGCATGGCGCCGCTGCACCACCACTTCGAGCTGAAGGGGTGGCCGGAGCCCAGGGTTATCGTGCGCTTCTGGATCGTGACCATCATCCTGGTGCTGGTGGGTCTCTCCAGCCTGAAGATTCGGTGAACGGGATGGCACTGGAGAACTGCCGGCAGATTCGGACTGAACCGCAGCGGGAGATCGTCGTCGGTCTCGGCGAGACCGGCCTATCCTGCGCCCGTTTCCTGGCCCGGAGCGGTGCGCAGGTCACCGTCATGGACAGCCGCGACATGCCCCCCGCCCTGCAGCGGCTGCGGCGGGAGCTCCCCGGGGTGGAGGCGATCACCGGGAGGTTCGACGCGGAGCTGTTGCGGCGCGCCCGGCGGCTGGTGGTCAGCCCCGGAGTGGCGCTGCGCGACCCCCCCATAGCTGCGGCCATCGAAGCCGGCGTTCCGGTGGTGGGGGACATCGAACTGTTCGCCCGGAGCGCGGATGCCCCGGTGATCGCCATAACCGGCTCCAACGGCAAGAGCACGGTGACGGAGCTGGTGGGCGCCATGGCCCGGCAGGCGGACAGGGAGGTGCTGCTGGGCGGCAACCTGGGCACCCCGGCGCTGGATCTGCTGAGGGAGGAGCGCCCCGACTTTTACGTGCTGGAGCTCTCCAGCTTCCAGCTGGAGACCACCAGCAGCCTGAATGCCCGGGCCGCCGTGGTTCTCAACGTGAGCGCCGATCACCTGGATCGCTACCGGAGCATGGAGGAGTACAGCCGCGCCAAGCAGCGCATCTACCGCGGCGACGGCGTGATGGTGATCAATGCCGATGATGCGCGGGTGGCGCGGATGGCGCAGGGCGGGCGCAGCGTGGTGCGCTTCGGTTCGGGACAGCCGCAGCCGGGTGATTTCGGCCTGCGCGACATAAACGGCGAGTCGTGGCTGGCCCGGGGGGAGGAGCTGATCCTGCCGGTCCGCGAGCTGCGCATTCCGGGACGGCACAACCAGCTCAACGCCCTCGCCGCCCTGGCGCTGGGCGAGGCCATGGGGCTGCCGCTGGACTCCATGAGGGAGGCGCTGCGCGACTTCCGGGGTCTGCCGCACCGCACCGAGTGGATCGCGGAGCTGGACGGGGTGAACTGGTACAACGACTCCAAGGCCACCAACGTGGGCGCCACCCTGGCCGCCCTGAACGGGGTGGAGGGGCAGGTGGTGCTGATCGCCGGGGGGGAGGGCAAGGGCGCCGACTTCTCCACCCTGTGCCAGGCCATCGCGGCCAAGGCGCGCGCCGTGATCCTGATGGGGCGCGACGCCTCCCTGATGGCCCGGGTGCTGGAGGGGATGGCGCCGGTGGAGTATGCCAGCAGGATGGAGGAGGCGGTGGCCCTGGCGCGCCGCTGGGCGGAGCCGGGGGACAGCGTGCTGCTGTCGCCCGCCTGCGCCAGTTTCGACATGTACAGCGGTTTCGAGGAGCGCGGCCGGGCCTTCGTTGCGGCGCTCACCAGATTGATGAGGGAGGAGCAGATCTAGTGGCCATCGCTATCGGCAGGGGCAGTCCGCAGCGGCCGGTCGCCGGGCGCGCCACGCGGCCGCGCCGGGAGCCCAGGTACGATCCCCTGATGGCTGCCGCGGCGCTGGCGCTGCTGGGCCTGGGGCTGGTGATGGTGGGGTCCTCCTCCATAGGTATCGCGGACCGGGATTTCGGCATGCCGCTCTACTATGCTGTCCGCCAGGGGGTGTTCGTGCTGGTGGGGCTGGCGCTGGCGCTGCTGGTGCTGCGCATTCCGCTCACGGTGTGGGAGCGGGCCGGGCCGTTCCTGCTGCTGTCCGGCTATGTGCTGCTGGGACTGGTGCTGCTGATCGGGCGCGAGGTCAATGGCAGCACCCGCTGGATATCGCTGGGGCCGGTGAACCTGCAGGTGTCGGAACTCTTCAAGCTGTTCATGATCATCTACCTGGCGGGCTACATCCGGCGCCACGAGGAGGCGGTGCAGGGCAGCGTGGCCGGCTTCCTGAAGCCCCTGGCGCTGCTCGGCGCAGCCTGCCTGCTGCTGCTGCTGGAGCCGGACTTCGGCGCGGCCGCGGTGTTGGCCGTGACCGTGCTCGGGGTGCTGTTTCTGGCCGGGGTGCGCTGGTGGCTGTTCGGGGTGCTGGTGCTACTGGTGGCCGGTCTGGCAGCGCTGCTGGCGGTCTCGGCCCCCTACCGCATGGCGCGCATGACCACCTTTCTCAACCCCTGGGCGGATCCGTACAACAGCGGCTTCCAGCTTACCCAGGCGCTGATCGCCTTCGGCAGGGGCGAGTGGCTCGGCGTGGGACTGGGTGGAAGCGTGCAAAAGCTGTTCTACCTGCCCGAGGCGCACACCGATTTCCTGTTTGCCGTGCTGGCCGAGGAGCTGGGCCTGGTGGGGGTGGTGGTGGTGATAGCACTGTTTACGCTGCTCGTCTGGCGCGCACTGCTAGTGGGGCGCAGCGCCTGGCTGGCGGAGCGCCCCTTCGCCGCCTATCTGGCCTACGGGTTGGGGCTGGGGATCGCCCTGCAGGTGTTTATCAATATCGGCGTGAACATGGGGATTCTGCCCACCAAGGGTCTGACCCTGCCGCTCATGAGCTACGGCGGCAGCAGCATCGTCGCCACCTGTATTGCGGTGGCGCTGCTGCTGCGGGTGGCGTACGAGAACCGTTTCGACGAGAACGGCAAGCCGCGCGCGGGGGAGCCATGGTGAGCCGGGTATTGATCATGGCGGGCGGCACCGGCGGGCACGTCTTTCCCGCCCTGGCGGTGGCGGACGCCATGCGCGAGCGGGGGCTGGAGGTCAGCTGGATGGGCACCCGGCGCGGCCTGGAGGCCGAGGTGGTGCCGGCGGCCGGCTACCAGATCGACTTCATCTCCATCAGCGGCGTGCGGGGCAAGGCGCTGGCGGGCTGGCTGCTGGCGCCGTTCCGGTCGGTGCTGGCGCTGCTCCAGGCGCTGCGCATCCTGTTGCGGCGGCGTCCCGGGGTGGTGCTGGGGATGGGCGGGTTCGTCACCGGCCCCGGAGGGATCGCCAGCTGGCTGCTGCGCCGTCCCCTGGTGATCCATGAGCAGAACGCCATTCCCGGCGTGACCAACCAGCTGCTGGCCAGATTCGCCACGCGGGTGCTGGAGGCGTTTCCGGACGCCTGCCTGACCCGCTACCATGCGGTGCACACCGGCAATCCCGTACGCGAGCAGTTTACCCGCCTGGCGCCGCCGGAGCAGCGCTTCCAGGCGCGCCGCGAGCAGCTGCGGCTGCTGGTGGTGGGTGGCAGTCTGGGGGCCCAGGCGCTGAACGAGACCCTGCCCCGGGCCGTAGCCCTGTTACCGGAAGGGGAGCGTCCCGCCATCCGCCACCAGGCGGGCAGGGGCAAGGATGGGGCCGCCCGCGCCGCCTACGGCGAGGTGGGGGTGGAGGCGCGCGTGGAGCCGTTCATCGAAGATATGGCGGATGCCTACGGCTGGGCCGATCTGGTGATCTGCCGGGCCGGCGCCCTGACCATCTCGGAGCTGGCGGCGGCCGGAGTGGGTTCGTTGCTGGTGCCCTATCCCTATGCGGTGGACGACCACCAGACCCACAACGCCATCTACCTGGAGGATGCCGGGGCCGCAATCCTGATCCCCCAGTCCCGCCTCACCGCGCGCATGCTGGCCGATCGGCTGCTGGAGTTCGTGGCGGATGCCCGCCGGGGGCGCCATAAACTCCTGGCCATGGCGCAGGCGGCGCGGCGCCTGGCGAAACCCGACGCCACCCGGCAGGTGGTGGAGCAGTGTCTGGAGGTGGCCCGTGGTTGAGGTGCTGGACACGGTGCACGAGGCCGAGGGCGGCATGGGGCGCATCCGCCGCATCCATTTCGTGGGGATCGGGGGGGTCGGCATGAGCGGCATCGCCGAAGTGCTGCTCAATCTGGGGTATCAGATCTCCGGCTCCGATCTGCGCGAGAACGCCACCGTGGCGCGCCTCGCGCGGCAGGGGATCCGGATCCGGCTGGGGCACGCCGCCGCCAACGTCCAGGGTGCCGACGTGGTGGTGATCTCCAGCGCGGTGGAGGCGGACAACCCCGAAGTGGTGGCGGCGCGGGAGGGGCGTATTCCGGTGGTGCGCCGCGCGGAGATGCTGGCCGAGCTGATGCGTTTCCGGTTCGGCATCGCGGTGGCCGGTACCCACGGCAAGACCACCACCACCAGCCTGATCGCCAGCCTGCTGGCGGAGGGGGGGCTGGATCCCACCTACGTCATCGGCGGCCAGCTCAACAGCTCCGGGGTCAACGCCCGGCTGGGAGCCAGCCGCTACCTGGTGGCGGAGGCGGACGAGAGCGACGCATCGTTCCTGCATCTGCAGCCGATGCTGGCGGTAGTGACCAACATCGACGCGGATCACATGGAGACCTACGGCGGCGACTTCGAGCGGCTGCGCCAGACCTTCATCGAATTCCTGCACCACCTGCCGTTCTACGGCCTGGCGGTGCTCTGCCTCGACGACCCGGTGGTGCGCGGCATCCTGCCGGAGGTGGCCAAGCCGGTGCTCACCTACGGTTTTCACGAGGCGGCCGACGTGCACGCCTTCGACCTGCAGCAGGAGGGCTCCCGCGGCCGCTTCCGGGTGATCCTGCCGGGCCGCCGCCAGCCGCTGGAGATCACCCTCAACATGCCCGGACGGCACAACGTGCTGAACGCGCTGGCAGCCATCGCGGTGGCCGGCGAGCTGGGGGTGGGGGACGTGGCCATGGGCAGGGCGCTGGCCTCGTTTCAGGGGATCGGGCGCCGCTTCGTCATCCGTGACGCCGTGGCCATCCGCGGTGGCAGGGTAATGCTGGTGGATGACTACGGCCACCATCCGCGCGAGATCGAGGCCACCATCGAGGCGATCCGCGCCGGCTGGCCCGGGCGCCGCCTGGTGGTG
>DRMK01000042.1 GCA_011322575.1 Gammaproteobacteria bacterium | reverse complement strand
CCCGCCAGTACGACTACAGCAGCGGAGCTTCAGTGGGGCACTCTTTCGCCGATAACATCTGGGTCAGCCTGGGGTACAACATCGATGGATTCTACGATGAGGATTTTTCCCGCAGCCGCTATACGATGGAGGGGCCATTCCTCAAATTCCGGATGAAATTTGATCAGCAGTCGGTGCGGGAGCTGGTCGATTGGGCGGGGCGATAGAGATGGCGGGTAATGTGGAGGTGGAAAAGCACAAAGTCTGTTTTGCTGCTGGCCATTTTTCCAAAACCATGAACAGATTCTGTCTCTGCCTTTCTTCGTGTTTACCAACTCTGCCGATGCTTGTTTGGGCAACAGCATCCATCATATTGGGATCTCTGCTTCTCACGGGAAGAGCCGAGGCGGATATTCTAACTCTACACCCTTCCGGCTCAGCACCTGGCGATAATATTTTTTACGAAGGTGGAACCGCTGCTGATGCGTTGGATACCAAAGATGATTGGATTTCTTATGGGCAAACAGATTTGGCAACCGATGACTTTTATCTTGAGATGGACAACGCCAATGTAAGTGGTGTGATCAATTCCGTTGTAGTCAAAGCATGGGTAACCCAGGACAACTGGCCATCTGGTACCAGCACCTACCGTATCGGTGTCAGAACCAATGGATCTGAATATTTTGGCGGCTCCATAAATCAGACCTTGCAAGATTTTGTCTTGCAAAGCGGAGATACCTATACAACAAACCCACAAACTGGTCTGCCCTGGACATGGGCCGAAATCGACAATCTCGTGGCCGCAGTAGATCTCATGAACGACAATACGACGCGTATTACGGAATTGTATGTGGAGATCGATTATACACCTGCCATAAGTGTCACCCTCTCCGGCACCCTCTACAGCGACGAAGGAACCGCCCCCTTGTCAGGTCAGACCGTGCGTCTGCTGATAGATGGTGTCAGCGAGGGAATCGATGTTACCGATGCCTCCGGAAACTACACCATTACCACCACTGTCGCTGCCGGTGATTCCTATGTTCCTCTTCTGGTTTACGTGGACAATGGCTCCGTCAAAGCCACCACGGTTACGGTAATGGACCCGGTGAATGTTTCCAATACCATTTCCAATCTGGATCTATATGCCGATCATCTCATCACCCGCCAAGACGAGGGCGGAACACCCCTGGACAACGGGGATATTAGTAATGCGGACGGATACTACGGTGATACAGATATCCTGTATTACGTATTGGGTATGGATCTCACGGTACGAGGCACCAACACCGAACTATATGTACCCACCAGCCACTCCTACCAACCTTTGGGCAACGTCACAACTGCCCATATAAAAATCAATGGTACCGTGACAGCGGGGAGCAACACCTTTACCGTCAGCGGCAATTGGGACAATACCAATGGTACCTTCAACGCCGACACCAGCACTGTCAACTTCACCGGCACCGGTACCATAAGCATCGACGTCAATGGCTGGGCAAATACCACGAAGCGATTCTACAATGTCAATGCGGCGGCCAGTGGGCAGACGACGACGATACTGGCCAGCCGCGGTATCGTGGTGATGAACAATCTTACCTTGGGAGGAGGGACGCTTGCGGGGGGAAGGGTCTATCTCAACCGAGACGATGGAACGCCATTTGTCCCTGGCAGTACCACTCTTTCTAACCTCCTGTTTCGCTATCAGCCCCTCACAACCGTGAATGTTGCAAATGCCAACTATCCAGATCTCTATCTTGCCGCCAGGGGAACCAGCACCAGTTTCCTGCTGCTTGGTAATATAACATGCAATAATTTACAGGTATCGGGGGGGAGTGCCGGGAAAAAATCGATACTGGACACTACGGCGGCAAATTACTCTATCGATTGCAATCAGCTCAAGGTCGGCAACAGCACCGACACCAGGTATGGGAAGCTGATCCTCAACAACTCAGCGGTCACCATCAATGGCAACGTAACCATATACGCTTCCGATGCGGCAGATACCAACGAGATCGATGCGGGTGGTTCGACCATCAACGTGGGTGGCGACTGGATCAACAACGACACCTTTACCCCCGGCACATCCACAGTTGTTTTGAACGGCGCCAATCAGACCCTGTCGGGATCCACCACCTTCCGCAACCTTACCAAGACGGTTTCCAGTGCCGATACCCTGACCTTCACCGCCGGCACTACCCAGACCATCACCGGCACCGCCACCCTGAATGGCGCCAGCGGCCAGCTGCTCAGCCTGCGCTCCAGCTCCCCTGGCACCCGCTGGAACCTCAATCTCGCTACCGGTGCCACCAAGGCCATCTCCTACGTGGATGTGCAGGATTCCGATGCCTCCGGCTCGGATGCGGGTCTGCTGGATATCAACCCCCCCAACTCCGTGGACAGCGGTAATAACGTGAGCTGGTTCGGCAGCGCAAACATAACCGCAAGCAAATCCAGCACGGTGATCTCCGACCCGGTAAACGGCACCAACAATCCGAAGCGCATTCCCGGCGCGGTGGTGGAGTACACCATAACTGTAACCAATACCGCCGGGGCCCAGGCCACCAACGTTACGGTTACCGATGATCTGAGCGCGGAGGCGGCCACTCTGGCCTTCCTTGCGGATGGGTATGCAGCGGGAAAGGGTATTCGGGTTACCGCCCCCAACATCAACGGCGGCGCCACCCTCAATCTGACCAACGTCGCCGATTCGGACCAGGGAAGCTATAACTCTACGACCCGGACCGTTACCGTGAACGGTATCGTCCTCAATGCCGGCGAGCAAGCCATCGTCAGCTTCCGGGTCACCATTCAGTAGTCGACCCACTTATCGCTGAATGCTTCGCGGGGTGGGCTGGCTGCCCCCTAACATAACGTTTCTTCATCGCCCTAGTCTCTCACCAGCTCGATCACGCCGCTGACGCCGATCCGTACCGTCTGCTCGCCGGCCTCCAGCGGCGGGGCGCTGGCCATTTTCGTCTCCATCCCGTCCATGGCGTATCTCATGGGTATGGGACGGCCGCGGGAGCCGGCCGGAGAGATGTTGACGGACACTATGCGGTAGTCCCGGGCATCGAATTGCCGGGCCACCAACAGGGCTTTCCGTTTGAAACTGGCTATGGCGGCCTCGGTAAGCCGCTGCTCCGCCTGGCCCCTGCTCTCCTCCGACAGCTGGTAGCCGATGTGCTGGATGGCCAGCCTCTCCTGCAGTTCGCCCAACAGCTCGCTGAGCAGGGCGGAGTCCTTGCTCTCCAGGCGGAGAGACTGGCGTATCCGCCAAATCCCGGTCAGCTTGCCGTTCTGGTAAACCGGGCTGGTCTGGTAACCCAATGTCTGGATCTTGATCCCGGCGGCCCTCTCCCGCGCCCGCTCTATGCCCCAGGCGATGGCCTGGTTCACCCTTTCCGCCACCTGTGCGGCATTGCGCCCCTGTTGCTGCAGATAGAGGATCGCCACCAGCGTGTCATTGGCTATCTCCTCGCTGGCCTCCGCCCCCAGGGAGACCCTGTCGTAGCTGCTGGCGTCATCAGCCGCCAGACCCGATGAAAAGCAGTACAACAGCAGCAGTGCAATGATCCCAGTAGCCTTGCTCATGCCGAAAACCCCTGTTTTTGCCCAAAAAACCACTGTACCACGATCGCCGCGTGGAATCCCGAATCGGTCGTGAAGCCTGCCCGGGTGGAGCAGCAGGGGAGTGCCGGGTTCCGCTAATGCTTGCCACGGCAATCCGGTTCAGCCAGAATCGGGGTATTTGCGGTCTGCAATAATATAATGAAAGCCGGAACTACTCTGCTGATGCTGCTGTTTCTGGCTCTGCCGTCGCTGCCTGCTGCGGCGGCGGGACCCGGTGAGCCGGAGCCCGTCACCATTTCGATACCGGACAACATGACCACCGTCAGTGCCATCGATGCCGATGGCAACCCTACCGGTATGGTAGTGGAGTTCTGGCGCCTCTGGGGGGAGAAGACCGGCCGCCAGGTGCGGTTCCGGCTCGCCAGCATGCCCCGTTCCATTGCCGATGTGCGGGAGGGCAGGGCGGACATCCACGGGATCCTGTTCTACTCCAGGGAGCGTGCCAGGGAGCTGGATTTCAGTACTCCTTTCTTCACTGTTCCGGCAACCCTGTTCTATCGCACCGACGGGCCGGGAGAGTCCACCCTGGAGTCTTTCCGGCAGGCGCGTATCGCCACCTATCCACCTCTGGGGGAGCTGCTGCGCGGCCGGCTGCCGGATGCCACCATAACCACCCTGGACACCGCGAAGCAGATGGGGGTGGCTCTGGCCCGCGGTGAGATTGATGCCTTTCTGGCCGATGAGCCCTCCGCGGAGCTGGCGCTGGTGGAGGCCGGAATCCGGGGCAGGGCAGCCAGGATCTCTCCGCCCATGCTGAATGCGGGGATCCATGCCGGCGTGGCGCGCGGCAACAGGGAGCTGCTGGCTCTGGTGGAGACCGGCATCGCGGCGATTTCGGAGCGGGAGCGCAGGGAGCTGGTAAACCGCTGGCTGCCGGACTATGTATCCCCCGTGGGTGAGGAGAGCGGACCGGATCGGGGGCCGGCGCTTACTCCGCAGCAGAGGGAGTGGCTGAGCCAGCACCCCGTGATGAAGCTGGGAGCGATCCCCTCCTGGGCACCCGTTGAGTTCGTTGGTCCCGACGGGGGCTACCGGGGGATCAGCTCCGACTATGTGGGGCTGCTCGCCTCCCGCTTGGGGATCTCCATGCAGCCGCAGCCCGCCATGACCCGCCGCCAGCTGATTACCGCTCTGGCGGAGGGAAGGATTGACATTCTGCCCAGCGCCGTAAAGACACCGGAGCTGGAGAAAAGGTTCAACTTCACCATCCCCTATCTCAGCTTTCCGGCGGTGGTATTCGTGCGAGGAGCGCAGCAGCTGATTACCGCGCCGGAAGATCTGGCTGGCAAACAGATCGCCATCGAGAGGGACGATCCGGTGGAGGAGTATTTGCAGCTCAGCTATCCGAAGCTGGAGCTGGTACGGGTGGAGACCCCGGCCCAGGCGATGAAGATCCTCTCCACCGGCAAGGTGGATGCCTATATCGGTAATCTGGCGGTGGGGGCCTACGAGATCGACAAGCGGGGCCTGACCAACATCAAGATCGCCTCACCCACCCTGTTCACCTACAATCTCGCGTTCGCGGTGCGCAAGGAGTGGCCGGAGCTGGTGGAGATCCTCGATGAGGCCATCGGCTCGCTCACCCAGGAGCAGCGTCAGGCGATCAGGAACCGCTGGTTCGCGGTGCGTTTCGAGCATACGGTGGATCGTAGCAGGGTGTGGCGGGCCGCCCTGCTGGCCGGGGGAATAACCGGGTTCCTGCTGCTCATGGCGATACTCTGGAACCGCTCCCTGAAGAAGCAGATCCGGGAACGCGAGAGAGCGGAGCGGGAGCTGCGCATCAGCGAGGAGCGCTACCAGCTGGCCACCGAGGCGGCGTCGGAGGGGCTGTGGGACTGGGACATCACCACCAACCAGGTCTACTACAGCCCGGCCTACATGAAGATGCTGGGTTACGCACCGGGTGAGCTGCAAGCCACGGAGCACACCTGGCGCGAGTTGCTGCATCCCGACGATCGCCAGGAGGCCATCCGGCTGGTGCAGCAGGCGTTGCGCGAGGGCAGGGACACCTACCAGCACGAGTTCCGGTTGCGCACCAAGAGTGGCGCATACCGCTACATGCTGTCGCGCGGCAAGGTGGCCGAGAGGGATGCCGAGGGTCGGCCGGTCCGGGTGGTCGGTTCCCAGGAGGATGTCACCGAACGCAAGCGGATGCAGCTGGAGCTGCAGGAGGCCAAGCGGCAGGCGGAGGCGGCCAACGAGGCCAAGAGCGGTTTTCTGGCCAACATGAGCCACGAGATTCGCACGCCGATGAACGCCATCATCGGCATGTGCCACCTGGTGCTGCAGTCGGATCTCACCGCGCGCCAGCGCGACTTCCTGAACAAGATCAACAGCTCCGCCCACGCACTGCTGGGGATTATCAACGACCTGCTGGATTTCTCCAAGATCGAGGCGGGCAAACTCACCATCGAGCGTACCCAGTTCCATCTGGATGACATACTGCAGAACATATCGGATCTGGTGAGCATCAAGGCGGGGGAGAAGGGCATCGAGGTGCTGTTCTCGGTGGGGCGTGACGTGCCGCGCACCCTGATCGGGGATCCGCTGCGCGTCGGGCAGGTACTGCTCAACCTGACCCAGAACGCCATCAAGTTCACCGAGCAGGGAGAGGTGGTGATCGGAATCCGGTTGCTGGAGGAGGATGCCAGGGCCTGCCGGCTGGAGTTTACGGTCAGGGATACCGGGATCGGCATCAGGCCGGACAAGATCCCCGGCCTGTTCGACGCCTTCTCCCAGGCGGACAGCAGCACCACGCGCAGATATGGCGGCACCGGCCTGGGGCTCGCCATCTGCAGGATGCTGGTGGAGCTCATGAAGGGGGAGATCGGGGCACAGAGCGCGCCGGGCCGGGGCAGCACCTTCCGCTTCAGCGTGCCGTTCGGCAAACCGGTGGAGGTGGCCCCGCGCAGTCGTTACCCGGAGGTCAGCTTCGACACCATGCGCGCCCTGGTGGTGGACGACAACGCCACCGTGCGCCAGGTGTTCCGGGACATGCTGGAGTCGTTCGGCTTCGACGTGAACACCGCGGAGTCCGGCATCGCCGCCCTGCAGGAGCTGGAGGCCAACGGCGGCGCGGAGCCCTACGACCTGGTGCTGTTGGACTGGAAGATGCCGGAGATGGACGGCCTGGAGACCGCCCGTCTGATCAGGAAGAACCCACGCCTGGAGAAGATCCCCACCATCGTGATGATCACCGCCTACGGCAGGGAGGAGATCATGCACCGCGCCCGGCAGGAGCATCTGGATGCGTTTCTCATCAAGCCGGTCAGCCCCTCGGTACTGTTCGAGACCGTCGCCCAGACCATCGGGGGAGAGCAGATCGGGAGGCGGGATGGCCGTACCGCACCAGGGCCGGCGCCCGTGCAGAGGCTCTCCGGCAGGGTGCTCCTGGTGGAGGACAACGAGATCAACCAGCAGGTGGCGGTGGCCATGCTGGAGAACTTCGGGCTGCAGGTGGAGATCGCCGGTAATGGCAGGGAGGCGGTGGAGGCGGTGCAGCGGCAGAAGTACGATCTGGTGCTGATGGACATCCAGCTGCCGGAGATGGATGGCTTCGAGGCCACCCGGCGCATCCGCGCTGCCCGCTACAGCGATCTGCCCATCGTGGCCATGACCGCCCACGCCATGACCGGCGACCGCGAAAAATCGTTGCAGGCGGGG
>DRMK01000041.1 GCA_011322575.1 Gammaproteobacteria bacterium | reverse complement strand
GGCTTCTGCCCGGCGCGCAAAGCGCGGGTAGTTCTCTACCACCGAGCCGTACTCGGCCACCGCTGCGCGATACCGGCCCGCCTCCTCCAGGATCTCCGCATAGAGATAGTTGAGCTCCGCGGCATCCGGCTCGGCGGGATAATCCCGCAGATAACGCCGATACCAGTCGGCCGCCTTGAGAAACTCCTCCCTTTTCCCGCTCTGGCGGGCGGCGGCGTGGTAGTGCTCCGCCAGCGACCTGGTGGCGCGCTTCAGGGCCGCGCGCACATCATCGAACCGCGCGCCCTGATGGCTGCTCCAGAACGGAGAGCGCAGGCCGTACCGGTCTATCAGCTGCTCCTGCGCCGCCACCATATTCTCCTCGAACCCCTGTTCCCCCCAGGTGGCGATAATGCGCACCAGATAGCGCGGAGCGGACTCCGAGTCGGGATAGTTCCGGATGTAGGTGGACCAGGTCGCCACCGCGTCGCTGAACCGCTCCTGCGCCAGATAGTACTCCGCAAGCGACTGGTAGGCTGCCTCGATATAGCGCTGATAGCGGCCGGATGCGAAAAATTCTTCGATACTGGCCGGCCCCTTTAGATTGACGAAACACATGTTTATGGCGCGCTGCGCGTCGGCATACATCTCCCGGTCGGCCCCGCCCTGGGAACCGGGAGAGGCGTCGTAGTGCTCCAGAACCGCGAAGAAATCCTCCAGCGCCTGCCGGTAGCGCCCCAGCCGGTAGAGTGACCAGCCCCTCTTGTAAAGGGCGTGATAGTAGTAGGGATTGCCCTCCTTTTTGCCGAGGATCCCTCCGTAGGCGGCTGCGGCCTCTCCATACTGCTGCTCCACGAACAGCCCCTCCGCCACGCGAAAGTGCGCCTCGGCCACGTAACGGGAGTCCGGATATTCCTGGATCAGCCTCTGCAGCACCTCCAGCGCCTTGGCGGTCTCCCCCTGCTGCTCGTAGGCCCGCGCCAGTTTGTACAACACATCCTCCTTGCTCCCTTCCTGGGGATCCTTCTCCAGCTCGGCCAGATATGCCGCCACGCCGGGAAGCCTGGCCTGTGGCACCACCTCCCGGGCCTCTTCGCCCAGCTCCAGCTCCAGGTCGGCGATGCGGCCGATGATATGCTTGCGCACTTCCTCGGTAACTTCGGGCGCCTCCTCCAGATAGGCGTTGTAGGCAGCCAGCGCCTCGCGCGCATCCACCCCGCCGTGCGCCTGGCGGCCATACAGCTCGGCCAGCCCGTAGCGCGCTTGGTTGAGATAGTGATTGACGCGGCTGCGTCGCTCGTTCAGCTGCCGCTCCGCCTCGCGGCGCAGCTCGACCGAGGTGCGGATATGAAGGTCCTCCAGCAGCGCCCGCTGGCGGGAGAACTCGTCCCGCAGGGCGGCGCCCCCTCCCGGCCGGCTCTCCCACTCCCGCAGCCTGGCGCGCATGCGGCCGATCTCCTCGATATCGTCCAGCAAGCGGTTCCAGAGCGGGGCCAGCAGCATCCTGGGCAGATATGCGGTGAGCGGATTGCGCTCCGGGTCGTCCATTCTCATGGTGAGGAACCTGTCATCCAGCTCCCCCTTGCCGAGTTGCAGCAGCAGGCGATCCAGCCGCTCCCGCTCCTCCCCGAAGAACTGGACAGCGCCCCGGTACTGGTCTATGGCGCGCACCACATCTCCCTCCCGCTCCAGGACGTAGGGGAGAGCCAGCCTGGCCTCCTGCACCACCAGGTGACGCGCATCCCTCACCATGAGCCTCTCGAGAATCTTGCGCGCCTGCTCCAGCTCATTGGTGTCGATCGCGATCCAGGCCCGGCCCAGCAGCGCCTTGTCCGCGTACAATCCCTGTTCCGAGACCGCCTCCAGCATCTCCAGGGCGTCCCGGTAGCCCCTCTTCTTCGGCGTGGTGAAACCGCGCATGGATACCTTGCCGTAGGAGGTCCTGGAGCCGGCATACTCCTCGAACAGCAGCAGGTAGCCAAATACGGTGTTGAGGCGGTCGATAAACTGGGGATCGGCCTCCACATCGATATCCAGACGCTTCCTCAGACTGGAGAGACCGGAGATCCCACCGGGCCAGGAGCCAATCTTTATGCTGCCCATCCCGAT
>DRMK01000040.1 GCA_011322575.1 Gammaproteobacteria bacterium | reverse complement strand
TCGCCATCATGGAGGCTGTATGGAAGATGACATCGAGATAGATCAGGAGCTCGATACCTCGGGTCTCAACTGCCCGTTGCCTATCCTGCGCGCCAAAAAGGCGCTGGCCGCCATGGAGTCCGGCCAGGTGTTGCATATCATCGCTACCGACCCCGGTTCGGCGCGGGACTTTCCGGCGTTTGCCAGGCAGACCGGGCACGAGCTGTTGGAGGCGAGCGAGAAGGGTGATAAATTCTACTATCTGATGAGAAAGAGATGAGCCGTAACGACGGCTGCTGCCAACAAGCGGGAGGGAGTCGATGGGAGAGGTTCGCGGCTGCGAGATACCGGAGCACCTGTATTACGATGTAGATAACAACGTCTGGGTTCGGGAGGAGAGTGACGGCACGGTGACCCTGGGTCTGACCTCCTATGCCCTGGAGCTGCTGGGGGAGGTGGTATCGTGCACCATGCGCACCCCGGGGCGCCGGGTGGCGCGCGACAAGTCCTGCGCCACTGTGGAGACCCGCAGCTGGGTGGGGCCGGTGAAGGCGCCCCTGGACGGGGAGATCGTCGAGGTCAACCATCAACTGGCCATCAATCCGGAGTTCATCGGCCAGGAGCCATATGGCAAGGGTTGGTTGGTGCGGATCCGTCCGGATGACTGGGAGAGCGCCAGGGAACAGCTGGTAACCGGCCTGGAGAATGTGCTGGGCAGCTTCGAGGCACGCATGGAGTATGACGGGTTTGCGGGCTGCTGAGGGGAGAGTGGAGTCAGTTTTGCCAAACTGTGATTGCAGGGCCGTGCCGGCTGAACGGGGTTCCGGATGAGTGAAATACAAAAGTACATGAGAGAGCTGGGGCGCAATGCCCGCGCCGCCGGCAGAAACGTCGCCAAGGCAGCCACCAGGGCCAAGGACGAGGCGCTGCTGGCCGCCGCCCGGGCCATCGAGGAGCGCATGGCCCGCCTGCTGGAGGAGAACCGCAGGGATCTGGAAGCCGGGGCGGAGAAGGGGCTGGGCCCGGCGCTGCTGGACCGCCTGGAGCTGAACGAGGAGCGGGTGGCGGCCATGGCCGACGGTCTGCGCCAGATCGCTGCCCTGCCCGATCCGGTGGGGGAGATCAGCGATCTCAACTACCGCCCCTCCGGGATCCAGGTGGGGATGATGCGGGTTCCCCTGGGGGTGATCGGCATCATCTACGAGTCCCGCCCCAACGTCACCGCCGATGCGGCGGCGCTCTGCCTGAAGTCTGGAAACGCCGCCATACTGCGCGGTGGTTCCGAGGCGATCCACTCCAACCGGGCCATCGCCGCCTGTATCCACGCCGGTCTGGAGCAGGCCGGCCTGCCGCTGGAGGCGGTGCAGGTGGTGGACAGCACCGACCGCGCAGCGGTGGGGGAGCTGATCACCATGCCGGAGTATGTGGACGTGATCGTGCCGCGCGGCGGCAAGGGGTTGATCGAGCGGATCAGCCGGGAGGCGCGGGTTCCGGTAATCAAGCATTTGCATGGGGTGTGCCACGTCTACATAGATGACCGGGCGGATCGGGACAAGGCGATCCGCGTGGCGTTCAATGCCAAGACCCAGCGCTATGGCACCTGCAACACCATGGAGACCCTGCTGGTGGCCCGGGGCATCGCCGCCGAGGTGCTGCCCGAGCTGGGGCGGATGTACCGGGAGAAGGGAGTGGAGCTGCGTGGCTGTGACGCCACCCGCCGCCTACTTCCGGAGATCGCGGCTGCCACTGGCGAGGACTGGGATACCGAATACCTGGCCCCGATTCTCTCCATCCGGGTGGTCGCCGATCTGGACGAGGCGCTGGATCACATTCAGCGCCACGGCTCCGGCCATACCGAATCCATCATGACCGAGGATCTGGGCCGTGCGCGCCGTTTCTTGCGCGAGGTGGACGCCAGTTCCGTGATGGTCAACGCTTCCACCCGCTTCGCGGACGGCTTCGAGTACGGGCTGGGGGCCGAGATCGGGATCAGCACCGACAAGCTCCATGTACGCGGCCCGGTGGGGCTCGAGGGGCTCACCTCCCGGAAATACATCGTCCTTGGTGACGGGCATATCCGCACGTGATCGGGATCTTCGGCGGTACCTTCGACCCGGTACATTTTGGCCACCTCCGTCCGGCGCTGGAGCTGTTCGAGATCCTTGAACTGGAGGAGTTGCGGCTGGTTCCCGCGGGCACTCCTCCCCACCGCCGTCCGCCGCGAGCCAACTCCGCCCAGCGCCTGCAGATGCTGCGCCTGGCCATCGCCGGGCAGCCGGGATTCGTGCTGGACGAGCGCGAGATCGAGCGCAGCGGCCCCTCCTACATGGTGGACACCCTGGCCGAACTGCGTTCCGAGCTGGGGGGGCAGCGCCCCCTGTGCCTGCTGCTGGGAATGGATGCCTTTCTTGGTCTGACCAGCTGGCACCGCTGGGAGGAGATCCCCCGTCTGGCCCACCTGGTGGTGTCGCACCGCCCCGGCTGGCTGCCGGAGCACCTGGACGATCATGGTGGCCCCCTGGCCGAGCTGGCGGACGGCTCCATGGTGGAGGAGCCGCGGCAGCTGGCCGATGCGCCGGGCGGTTACATCTTCATGCATCCAGTGACCCAGCTGGACATCTCCTCCACCCGCATCCGCGCCCTCATCCGGAACGGGCGCAACCCCCGCTATCTGCTGCCCGACGGCGTGTGGAACCATATCCGGGAACAGGGACTCTACCGATGAGCGGGGAGCACTCCCTGACCACGCAGCAGCTCTGCGATCTGGTGGTTGCAGCCCTGGAGGAGCTCAAGGCCAGGGAGATCAAGGTGATGGATGTGCGCGGCAAAAGCAGTATCACCGACATGATGGTGGTGGCCAGTGGCACCTCGGATCGCCAGGTCAGGGCGCTCGCGGACAGCGTCATCGAAAAGGCGAAGCGGCACGACGTGACCCCTCTGGGGGTGGAGGGGCAGCAGGCGGGAGAGTGGATCGTGGTGGATCTGGTGGATGTCGTGGTGCACATAATGCTGCCCCAGGTGCGTGATTTCTACAACCTGGAGAAGCTGTGGGACATCAATACCCCCGAGTAGCGCCGTGAACATCCACTTGATTGCCGTCGGCGGCCGGATGCCGGAGTGGGTGCGGCAGGGATTTCGAGAGTATGCGCGGCGCCTGCCGCCCCAATGCGCCCTGCGGCTGGTGGAGATCCCGGCGGCGCGGCGGGGCAAGGGGGCGGATCTGCCGCGCCTGGTGCGTCAGGAGGGGGAGCGCATGCGTGCGGCGCTGCCCAAGGGAGCGCTTGTGGTAGCCCTGGATCTGCGGGGTGCCTGCTGGGATACTCCGCAGCTGGCCCAGCAGATGCGGGGCTGGCTGAGCGGCGGGCGGGATGTGGCGCTGCTGGTGGGTGGCCCGGAGGGGTTGGCAGAGGAGCTGCGGGCGCGAGCCGATCGCCTGTGGTCGCTGTCCCCCCTCACCCTGCCCCATCCGCTGGTGCGGATTCTGGTGGCGGAGCAGCTCTACCGGGCCTGGAGCATACTGCAGGGCCACCCCTATCATCGCTGACGGGAGGAGGAGTTGAGCAATATTCTGACCGAGAGCACCATCCGCGAGGAGCTGCTGATCAACGTGACTCCGCGCGAGACCCGCGTGGCGGTGGTGGAGAACGGTGTGCTGCAGGAGGTCTACATAGAGCGCGCCAGCCGGCGCGGCCTGGTGGGAAATATCTACAAGGGGCGCGTCTGCCGCGTGCTGCCCGGGATGCAGGCCGCCTTCCTGGAGGTGGGCCTGGAGCGCACCGCATTCCTGCACGAGCGGGATATCCGCACTCCGGGCGGGGAGACGGAGCAGGCGGCGGGCAATGGCTCCATCAGCGAGCTGCTGCGCGAGGGGGAGAGCGTGCTGGTCCAGGTGATCAAGGATCCCATAGGCAGCAAGGGGGCGCGGCTCAGCACCCACATCTCCATCCCGGCGCGGAACCTGGTATTCATGCCCGGCAGCGCACACATCGGTATCTCCCAGCGCATCACGGACGAGGCGGAGGTGGAGCGCCTGCGCGGCCTGGTGCAGCAGTGCGCCGCCGATTTTCCGCCTGGAGGGTACATCGTGCGCACCGCCGCGGAGGGGCTGGGAGAGGAGGAGATCCGGGCCGACATGGTGTTCCTGCACCGGCTCTGGAACGCCATCCAGGAGCGTAACGAGAACGAACCAGCGGGTTGCCTGATCCACGAGGACATGCCGCTCACCATGCGCATCATGCGCGATCTGGCCGGCGTGGAGCTGGAGAAGATTCGCATCGACTCCCGGGAAACCTACCAGAAGGTGCTCCGTTTCGCCGAGAAATTCATCCCGGAACTGGCCCCCCGCATAGAGTACTACCCTGGGGAGCGCCCCATCTTCGACCTGTACGGGGTGGAGGACGAGATCCAGCGGGCCCTGGAGCGCAAGGTGGAGCTCAAGTCGGGCGGCTACCTGATCATCGACCAGACCGAAGCGATGACCACCATCGATGTCAATACCGGGGCCTTCGTGGGGCACCGCAACCTGGAGGAGACCATCTTCCGCACTAACCTGGAGGCCACCCAGGCCATAGCCCGCCAGCTGCGGCTGCGAAACCTGGGCGGTATCATCATCATCGACTTCATCGACATGGAGAGCCCGGAGCACAGGGCGCAGGTGCTGCAGGCGCTGGAGAAGGTGCTGGAGCGGGACCATGCGCGCACCAGCGTCACCGAGGTATCCGATCTGGGGCTGGTGGAGATGACCCGCAAGCGCACCCGGGAGAGCCTGGAGCATGTGCTGTGCGAGGAGTGCCCCGCCTGCAGCGGACGGGGATCCATCAAGACCGCGGAGACCGTCTGCTACGAGATCTTCCGCGAGATCATGCGTGCCGCACGCCAGTTCGACGCCCAGCGGTTCATGGTGCTGGCCTCCCAGCAGGTGGTGGATCTGCTGCTCGACGAGGAGTCCACCAGCGTTGCGGACCTGGAGTCCTTCATCGGCAAACCGGTGGTGTTCCAGGCGGAGTCCCTCTACACCCAGGAGCAGTTTGACGTGGTGCTGACCTAGGGGGCGTTCTCAATTAATAAGGCCGCACTGTTGTGCCTGAAAAAGCGCCAGGCAAGGCGTGAGGAGAGATGTTTGCTTGTTGCAAATGAACGACGAACAACGCAGCATGGCGCTTTTTCAGGCGCAACCCGAAGGGCCGGGCCTCTGTTTTCGCCCAGCGGCGCTATCACTCACTTATGTGGAACAACCACACCGCGCTCGTTCTGCCTTGCTGGACAAAAACAGAGGCCCGGCAGTGTGATCTTATTAGTTGAGAACGCCCTCTAGTGGCAGCAGGGGAGGTCACCGGCGGAGGTCAGCAGTTCGCCGCGCACCGGGTTGGGCCGGAAGGTGGTGCACCCTTTCAGCCCCTGGCGCCACGCCTCCTCGTAGATGGTACGGAAGGCGTCGAAACCGACCTCCTGCGGCACGTTGATGGTCTTGGAGATGGCGTTGTCCACGAATGGTTGCAGCGCCGCCTGCATCAGCATATGGTGGTGCGGAGAGAGTTGCCTGGCGGTAACGAAATGGGCGGGCAGTGGCTCCTCCGGGTGCATCTTCTGCCACAGGCGCAGGGCGTAGTCGGTCAACTCTTGCTCCCGGTACTCCTCTCCGCTGGTGCGGATGCGGCGCCGGTAGTGGAGATCAAACACCGGTTCGATCCCGCTGGATATGTTGTTGGCCAGCAGGCTGATGGTTCCCGTCGGTGCGATTGCGATCAGGTGGCTGTTGCGGATCCCGTCTGCCGCGATGCCCCGCCTGATGTCGGGGGGGAGATTGCGGATGAAGGGCCGCTTCAGGTAGGCCTCGCTATCCAGAAAGGGGAAGGAACCCTTCTCCGCGGCCAGCTCGATGGAAGCGCGGTAGGCTGCGTGACAGATCTCCTCCATGACGGACGCGGCGCGGTCCCGCGCCTCTCCGGTTCCGTAGTGCAGCCCCAGCATGATGAGGGCGTCGGCGAGGCCGGTTATTCCTAATCCTATGCGGCGGCTCCCCTGGCTCTGCCGGCGCTGGTTCGGCAGGGGGAAACGGGAGAGGGAGATGACGTTGTCCAGCATGCGCACGGCAAGGGCGGTGGTGTTCCGGATCCCCTCCATGTCCAGCCGCGCATTCCGCCCGAACGGCTCCCGGACGAAGCGGGTCAGGTTGATGGAACCCAGGTCGCAGGCGCCGTAGGGGGGGAGGGGGATCTCGCCGCAGGGATTGGTGGCGCTGATCCGCTCCCGGTAGCCCAGATTGTTCATCCGGTTGATGTGATCGATGAACAACACGCCGGGTTCGGCGGTGTCGTAACTTGCGCGCATGATGTGTTCCCACAGGTCGCGGGCGCGGATCCACCGGAAAACGGCGCAGGGAAGCGGCGTTCCCGACCATCTCCATCGGATCTGCTCCGGAAAGCGGCGGGCATCCGGCAGCTCTGGCGCCGGGTAGAGCAGGGGCCAGCGCTGATCTTCCTGTACCGCCCCCATGAAGTTGTCACTAACCAGAACCGAGAGATTGAAGTTGCGAAACAGCCCCGGAGTGCGCTTGGCATCGACAAAAGCTTCGATGTCGGGGTGATCGCAGCGCAGGGTGGCCATCATCGCCCCGCGCCGCGTGGCCGTGGAGAGCAGCGCCTCGCATGCGCTGTCCCAGATCTTCATGCAGGCAAGAGGGCCGGGACTGGAGCCGCCTGCGCCGGCGGGGCGCAGGGTGGAGAAGTCATAGCCCACTCCGCCCCCTTGCTGCATGGTGAGGGCGCCCTCCTTCAGATTGTCGAAGATGGAGCCCAGGGAGTTGCCGATGCGGCCCATGACGAAGCAGTTGAACAGGGTGACGTTGCGCGCGCTACCGGCCCCGGCCAGGATGCGGCCACCGGGGATGAAGCGGAAATCCTCGAGGGCCTGGTAGAAACGCTCCTTCCAGTAGCTCCGCCGGCCAGCCTCCACCGATGCCAGCGCCCCCGCGACCCTTCGCCAGCTCTTCTCGATGCAGCTCTCGCCACCATCCTCCTGCAGCCGGTAGCGGCTGCTCCAGATCAGCTCCGAGATGGATAAATCGAAAGGTGGTGCTGGCATGGCGGGAACCGGTTTCAACTACCTGCAGACGCTACAGCCGCGTGACCTGCCACCGCCGGGTACGGGCTGATAGATGAATTATAGTTGGTTTCCAACCGCCCACATTCCAATCCTCGTGGGCGCTTGGAAACGGTGCCCTGCAAGCCCGCGCCACTTTAGATCGCGGATCTGCTCCCGAATGACGACCCCCGCACCATCAGTGCGTTACCGGGTAAAACATCCGGTTAGCCTGCCTTGGGCAGCCGGAACAGGTTCTCCATACGATCCAGGCCACTGGGCAGGTTCTCCACCCAGTCGATGAACCTGTTGACGTTCTCCCTGCCTTGATAGATGGCGCCGTGCTGCGGCGCGATGGTCTCTATGTCCAGTTCGCGAACCATGGCCGCCCAGAGCTGGAACGCCTTGGCGGAAGGCATATAGCGCTGATGGAACCACTCGAGACGCGGGATGTGGGTGTCGAAATCCTCCACGATGCGGTACTCCGTCCCTATGGAGGCGCCCAGATCGCCAGAGTAGAGGATCTTGGAAACCGGATCGTAGATCTGGAAGTTGCCGGCGGAGTGGAGGAAGTGCCCCGGTATGATGAGCAGCTCTACTCCCTCCAGATCCAGGACCATCCCTTCATCGGGTATGGTCCTCACCCGCTTGAATACCACCCGGTCGATACCGAAATGGGCCACGAAACGGGTCCAGAGCTGGGACATGAGCCCCTCGGCGGAGGTCATCATAAACCAGAAGTTGGCGGCCGCCACGATATCCGGATCCTGGTGGGAAAAGAACAGATACTTCAGATCGGGAGGCGCCACGATGGTGGAGAGCTCGGCAAATACCCTGGAGTGAATCTTGTGCCCGCCCGGATCCAGCAGCATCCCCTTGCCCTTGTGCACGATGACATGCTGGTTGGTTGGTATCATCTCGCCGTCGGCGTAGTCCTCCAGCAGGATATTCTTGTGATCCTGGTTCTCAAACAGCGTAATCTGTGACATCTGCTCCCGCCTCATGTGGCAAAACGGTTTGTATCGTTGGATATAAAGCTTGGGATTATAGCCTAATATTCTTATCTATACCCGTTACGCGGAGCCGTAGATATCCTCCATGATATCCAGCCCGCAGGGCAGGTTCTCCACCCAGTCGATGAACCTGTTGACGTTCTCCTTGCCCTGGTAGATGGCACCGTGCTGTGGCGCGATGGTTTCGATATCCAGCTTGCGGGCCATTTTGGCCCAGAGTTGATAGACCTTGACGGTGGGCATGTAGCGCTGGTGGAACCCCTCGATGGCCGGGATGTGGGCATCGAAATCCTCCACTATCCGGTATCCGACACCGATGGAGGCGCCGAGATCGCCGGAGTAGAGGATCTTGGATACCGGATCGTACAGCTGAAAGTTGCCTGCGGAGTGCAGGAAGTGGGCCGGTATGATGGAGAGCTCGGCTCCCTCCAGATCCACCGACTGGCCCCGATCCGGTATGGTCTTGATGCGGTGGAAAACCATCCGATCCACGCCGAAGTGGGCTATGAAGCGCAGCCACAGCTCGGAGATCAAACCGTCTGCCGGGGTCATCATGAACCAGAAGTTGGCGGCCGCCACGATATCCGGGTCCTGGTGGGAAAAAAACAGGTACTTGAGGTCGTTGGGCGACAGCGAAGCGGACAGATCGGAGTAGACCTGCGAATGGATTTTGTGTCCACCCGGATCCAGCAGCATCCCCTTGCCCTTGTGGATTATCAGGTGCTGGTTGGCCGGCACCATCTCCCCCTCGGAGTGATCCTCCAGCAGGATGTTCCTGTGCTCCTCGTTCTCGAACAGAACTACTTGTGCCATGTTGTCTCCCCCCGGTTGTCTTGACAGGATGCTGAAAAGCCATCCATAACCTGTTCAACTACTGGAAACCGAAAATCATGATTACCGGTTTCCCCACATTCTCAATCTGTTACCGGCGCGGTGCTCTGTACCGCGCGCAGCCCGCCAGAATACCCTGGTAACGGTTTGGTCGGCACCGAAAGCAGAATCCGCGGTTTTACTCAACAGCTTGCCTGGGCAGAAAGAGCTCTGGATCCACCCGGGCGCCGTTCAGGCTTACCGACCAGTGCAGATGCGGGCCGGTTACGCGCCCGGTCTTGCCCACCGCGCCGATGGTCTGCCCCTTAACCAATACATCCCCTTCGCTTACCTCGATGTGATCCATATGGCAATACATGGTGATCAATCCTTGACCATGGTCAATAAATACCGTGTTTCCGTTGAAAAAGTAGCTTCCGGTAGCCACCACCACCCCTGCTGCCGGGGCGCGGACAGGCGTTCCTTTGGCTGCCGCGATATCCAGGCCGCTATGGGGCTTGCGCGGCTGCTGGTTGAAGAACCGGCGTAGCCCGAACGGGCTGCTCAGCACCCCCTCCACCGGCAGGGTGAATGTCACATCCACCTCCGCCGCGTCGCGCCAGCGGTTGAAGGCGGCCTCGATCTCCCTTTTCTCCCTGCGGATGCGTTTGAGATCCTCCGCACCGGGGTTGACCATGCGCCGGTTTTTTATGGTCAGGTGCTGTTCGCGGTACTTTTTCCCTTTTACGGTGAAAAAGACCTGGCTCTGTCTGGCTCCCCTTACGGTCACCGTGTGGCGGCCCGGTTTGGCGCTCAGGGGAATGCCAACCACTGCGTGCCAGCCCTCACCCTCGCGAACCACCATGACCCGCCTGTCCCGGTACCACGCCCGGGGTGGCAGTTCTCCACTGGCCGGAAGCGCTACGATGGCCACGCCTCCGGGGACAAGGGCAGGGCGCGGCAGTTCGATCGCCGCAGTGGTGCCGGAGAACAGCAGCAGCCAGCCAAGCCACCAGCTTGGCCACCCCCTACTCATCTACCGTATCCTCTACCCGGCAGCGGATATGTCCCCTGCCCAGTCTGGCTTCCACCTGATCACCTCTCTTCACCATCGCGCCGCTGCGTACTATGGTGCCCTCCGGCAGCTTGCGCACGATGGCGTAGCCGCGCCCCAGGACCGCCAGTGGGCTGACCGCCTCCAGTCGGCCGCTCTGTATGGAGAGCTGCTGGCGGCTGCTCTTCAGGCGGTGGTGCATGGCGGAACAAAGACTATGTCGGACAGCGGCGCATTTTGTTAACACCTCCCTTATCCGGTGGGCCGGGGTGCAACGCTGCAGGCGCGCCATGATGCTTTCCAGGTCGGCGCGCTTGTGGCGCAGCAGGTGACCACATGCCACGTTGAGACGCCGCTCCAGTTCGTCCAGACGCTGGGCAGTTTCATGCAATTGTCTGCTTGGGTGTTTGAGCCGCCCCAGCAGCCACCGCAGCCGCTCCCGTGCCCTGGCCAGATCCCTTTGTATGGAGCGCCGCAAACGTGTCTCCAGCCGGGTAACCTGCTGCAGTATCTCCTGACAGTCAGGGCTCAGCAGTTCGGCCGCGGCCGAAGGGGTGGGCGCGCGATGGTCGGCCACGAAGTCGGCGATGGTGAAGTCGATCTCGTGGCCCACCGCGGAGACGATGGGCAGAGGGGAGGCGTGGATGGCGCGAGCCACCACCTCTTCGTTGAAGGCCCACAGATCCTCCAGCGAGCCTCCGCCGCGCCCCACGATCAGGACCTCACACTCTCCCCGTCTTCCGGCCAGCTCGATCATCGAGGC
>DRMK01000039.1 GCA_011322575.1 Gammaproteobacteria bacterium | reverse complement strand
TGGATCTGCTCCACCCTTGTGGCCGAGATACGATGTCCACGGAATATGTGAAGGTATCGAGATCCCCGGCGACCTTTTCAAAACCGCTGTTGCTGTCGGGGCTCTCCCACAGGTTGTAGTGATCTATACCGCTGCGTCTCAGCCAGGTGAAAACGATCTGCCTGCCCTGTTGCTCCACGTTTTCGAACCGCGGGGCGGGAGGCTTGCCGGTTACCGTGCCGCTGCCGCTCAGCGACCTGGTGGCGGGGGTTTCTCTGGGTTCCGAGTTGGGGCTGTAACAGCCACTTACCCAAAGGATCGTCAACGACACCAAGACCTGGGTGAAAACCCCAAGCAAAAGGCGACGATACGGTCGCGCCTTTGCGGCGCGCCGCCGGCTATCTCCGGTTCCTGTTGCCATCCACGCCCTCTCCCTGGTGTTTCGAGACTTGCGCACCATAACAAGACTATCCCAACCCCGCCAATTATCAAGCTCGACAACGTCACCATTTTGCCAATTCCTCGACCGGGCAAGCTATCGGCCGCTTTGGTATACTTGGCCGCATGCTGAAATATCCCTCCATCGACCCGGTAGCGCTGCAGCTGGGTCCTCTCAAGGTCCACTGGTATGGCATAACCTACCTGGTGGGGTTTGCCGCGGCCTGGTGGCTGGGGCGGCTGCGCGCGCGCCGACCGGGTTCGGGCTGGACCGAGCAGCAGGTGGGGGATCTCATCTTCTACGGGGCGCTGGGGGTGGTGCTGGGGGGGCGCATCGGATACGTCCTGTTTTACGATCTGCCGGTCTATCTCGATAGCCCCTTGCGGATCTTGCAGATCTGGCAGGGGGGAATGTCGTTCCACGGCGGTCTCATCGGCCTGCTTATCGGCATGGGGGCGTTTGCCCGCCGCTATCGCAAGGGTTTCTTCGAGGTAACCGATTTTCTGGCCCCGCTTGCGCCCGTGGGGCTCGGGGCGGGGCGCATCGGTAATTTCATCAACGGCGAGCTGTGGGGCAAGGTGAGCGACGTGCCCTGGGCCATGGTGTTCCCCGGAGGCGGGCCGCTGCCGCGCCACCCCTCCCAGCTGTACGAATCGTTCCTGGAGGGAGCGGTTCTGTTCGCCATCGTCTGGATCTTCTCCAGCCGGCCGCGGCCGGTGCGCGCCGTGTCGGGGGTGTTTCTGCTGTTCTACGGGGTGTTCCGTTTCCTGGTGGAGTTCGTGCGTATGCCGGATCCGCAGCTGGGTTATCTCGCATTTGGCTGGGTGACCATGGGCCAAGTGCTCTCCACCCCCATGATCGTTGCCGGTGCCCTCCTGCTCTGGCTCGCCTACCGTAACAGCGCCGCGCCGGCGGGGGCCGCGGGGACCAGATAGATGCGGCAGTATCTGGAGCTGATGCGCCATGTGCTGGAGAACGGGGTACGCAAGGAGGACCGTACCGGCACCGGCACTCTCAGCCTGTTTGGCTACCAGATGCGCTTCGATCTGCAGCAGGGGTTTCCGCTGGTCACTACCAAGAAGCTGCACCTGCGCTCCATAATCCACGAGTTGCTCTGGTTCCTGCGCGGTGAAACCAACATTGCCTATCTGCACGACAACGGGGTAACCATCTGGGACGAGTGGGCGGACGAAAACGGGGAGCTGGGGCCCATCTATGGCTACCAGTGGCGCTCTTGGCCCGCGCCGGACGGCGGCCATGTCGATCAGATCGGCCAGGTGGTGGAGCAGCTCAGAAACGATCCCGACTCCCGGCGCATAATAGTGAGCGCCTGGAACGTGGCGCAGCTGGATCAGATGGCGCTGCCTCCCTGCCACGCCTTTTTCCAGTTCTACGTGGCGGAAGGGAGACTCTCCTGCCAGCTCTATCAGAGATCCGCCGATATTTTTCTCGGCGTACCGTTCAACATAGCCTCCTACGCCCTGCTAACCATGATGCTGGCCCAGGTGTCCGGTCTGAAGCCCGGGGATTTCGTGCACACCCTGGGGGACGCCCACCTTTACCTGAACCATCTGGAGCAGGCGCGGTTGCAGCTCGGCCGCGAGCCCTATCCGTTGCCGGTGATGAGGATCAATCCGGAGGTGAAGGAGATCTTCGATTTCCGCTATGAGGATTTCCGGCTGGAGGAGTACCGCTGCCACCCCCATATCAAGGCCCCGGTGGCGGTATGATGATCTCCCTTATCTGGGCCATGTCCGACGACGGCGTGATCGGGGTGGACAACCGTTTGCCCTGGAAGCTGCCAGCGGATATGCGCTGGTTCC
>DRMK01000038.1 GCA_011322575.1 Gammaproteobacteria bacterium | reverse complement strand
TCCACCGGGTACCGAAGGGATATACCACTTCGGTTTCGAGCGCCGGGAGCTGGGATCACTTCTGAAACAGGAAGGGTTCGATTCCATACGGTTCATCACCGCTCACACGATTGAGAGGAACGGAAAGCTGTATCCGGTTTTTTTTGTCGTTGCCCGGAAACAGATTCCAGCGTGACCAACTGACAGACGACAGGATGGTCGGCGCAAATATGCTATAACGCAAGCCGGCTTCTGTACGCGGGTTCTGCACAAGGATACCGCGAAAATGGGGGTCAAAATGAAATGAATGGGGGTCAGGCTTGCGCTATTGTATTATTCCCGGCGCTTGGGGGTTTATTTTCTCAAGAATCGCGACTTTGCTTTGTTGGTTGAGAGAGCTGGATTCAGTCGTTCCATGACGAACAGGGCAACCTGGCGGCTCCTCAATGACGCAGGACTGACCCAGAATTCAGAATTACCGGAGTTCCAAACCTTCGTGGTTCGTGATCCGTGACTCGTGATTCGTGACTCGTAGGCTGATGGATACGCTGCGCTTCTTCCATCCCGTGCTCTTCGCTGCTGTGAGTTACGATTCGGGTTATCATTGATGTCCTGGACGGTGGTTGTGGATGGGAGGTTTCTTTGTCCGTCAGTGAGGAGAGTTCGTACTGGATGCGCCGTGCGCTGCATCTGGCGCGCAGGGCCGAGGTGGAAGGTGAGGTGCCGGTGGGTGCGGTGCTGGTGCGAGAGGAGGAGGTCCTGGGGGAAGGGTGGAATTGTCCCATTGGCGGTACCGATCCGACCGCCCATGCGGAGATCGTTGCGTTGCGCAATGCTGCGGTCTCGGTGGGTAATTACCGTTTGCCCGGTTCCGTTCTCTATGTGACGCTGGAGCCGTGTGTTATGTGTGCCGGTGCCATTATCCATGCCCGGGTGGCGCGGGTGGTGTTCGGAGCCCGTGATCCGAAGGGTGGGGCGGCCGGCAGCGTGTTCGACGTGCTGGGAACAGATCGGCTCAATCACCAGGTCGAGGTGGAGGGGGGGGTGCTCGAGCGGGAGTGTGGTGATCTGCTGCGTGACTTCTTCCGGCTTCGGCGGAATGTTCGTGGTGGCTCAGTCTGAACGGGAATCAGGAGGATTGGTGGCAAGCTCTGTTCCAAATTCCCGCAACAGGATGCGGTAGTAACCGCGAATGTTTTCCACATACTGGACCGCTTCGTCACCGCGCGCGAATCCGTGGGCGGTTTGCCGGTACCACCTGCTGTCGCGCAACAGGGGCAGCTTCTGCTTCACGTTCATCCAGAGGTTGGGGTTTCCGCCTGCGCGGTGCGTTATCTCGCGGGCATCCATCAGGTGCCCGTAGCCTATGTTGTATGCCGCCAGCGCGAGCCAGTCGCGATCCGGCTCCTTGATCTCCGTGGGAAGCCGCTTTCTCAGCCGATGGAGGTAGCGGGCGCCGCCACGGATGCTCTGTTTCGGATCGGTGCGCTTTGTGACTCCCATCTGCCTGGCGGTGATGCGGGTCAGCATCATGATGCCGCGCACTCCCGTGGGGGATACAGCCTTTGGATCCCAGTGTGATTCCTGGTAGGCCATGGCGGCCAGCAGGCGCCAGTCGAAGCCGTGCCTGACAGCGGCCTCCCTGAACAGCCCGATATAGTTCGGCAGCCGCTCCTTTATGTGACGCATGAATGTTGTGGTCGCCACATAGTCGAAATCGCCGAGATGGCCGTAGTAGCGTTCCAGGATCTGTTCCAGGATGCCGCTGTTGTGGATTTCCACGAAGAAGTTGACCGCCTGCCGGTAGAGGGTGTCGTCGGTTCCTATGGGAAAGGCCCAGCCAATCGGCTGCGCGTCGCTCAGGTCGAATGCCACCCGCACGTTCGGGTAGAAATGGCGTGACAGGCGCAGTTCGTTGGAGTCTGCCACCGTGTAGTCGATCTGTCCCGTTTCCACCTTTTTGAGCAGTTCCCCGCTGTCGAAGCTGCGGCTCTCCTCCCAGGTGAGTCCGGGATACCGTTTGCGCAATTCACGGAGCCGCTCCACATGGCTGCTGTCGGCCACCACCACCAGTTTGCCTTCTCCCAGATCCTCGATGCTTCTCGGGCGAACGGAACCCTGCCGGTAGACCAGCTGTTGCACCACATGTTGGTAGGGAGGGGTGAAACGGAACAGTTTTTGGCGTTCTCTGGTCTGCGTTAGCCCTGCCGCGGCGAAGTGTGCCTTGCCATGTGCCAGAAGAGAGAATACCTGCTCCAGATCATCGGCAACGGTGACTCTTGGTTCTACGCCCAGCCGTTGTGCAAACATATTCACCAGATCAAATGCCGGTCCAGACGGCCCGGAGAAGTCCTCATAGTAGGTGCTGGGAGCTTTGCGGGTTACCACTATCAACCGGTTGTTTTGCAATACATCCTGGAGCTGCGTCAGGTGCGTGAGAGGGGGAGTGTACAGAACTCCAGCCAATAACACCGAATACAACAGGAGCTTTTTTGCGATAGAACCCATGACAGATACAGTATACGATCCACCCCCCATCTTGGCCCCGGTTTTTCCCCTCTGCCAGCGAGGCGACAGTGGGATGACGGTAATGTGCAACAGTCTGCTACAGAAGCGGGCGGTATTGAAGAGTATGTCTGGAATTGCCGACTGTTTTTCACCCGGATGAGAAGCCGCAGACGGGTGAAATGCGCCGTGGCAGCGGTTGTTGCCAGGTTGATAAAGTCGTATCCTATGCAGCCGATGGAGAGGTACCGAAGCGGTCATACCGGCACCGACTCGAAATCGGTTGGGGGCTTTGCCGTCCCACGCGGGTTCGAATCCCGCCCTCTCCGCCAACCATTCTAGGGGGCGTTCTCAGTTAATAAGGCCGCACTGCCGGGCCTCTGTTTTCGTCCAGCAGGCAGAACGAGCGCGGTGTGGTTGTTCCACATAAGCGAGTGATAACGCCGCTGGGCGAAAACAGAGGCCCGGCCCTTCGGGTTGCGCCTGAAAAAGCGCCATGCTGCGTTGTT
>DRMK01000037.1 GCA_011322575.1 Gammaproteobacteria bacterium | reverse complement strand
TGGCTGGCGGCGGGGGTCAATCCCGGCTCCGCCACCCTCTTCATCCAGTCCCGGGTACCGGAGCACGCCGAGCTGCATCTGCTGCTCTCCATGATCACCCCCCTGGGCTGGCTGGAGCGTGTTCCCACCTACAAGGACCAGCAGGAGAAGCTGCGCGAGCGGGACCTGGCCACCTACGGCTTTCTCGGCTACCCCCTGCTGCAGAGCGCCGACATCCTGATCTACCAGGCAGGCGTGGTGCCGGTGGGCGAGGATCAGGTCTCCCACGTGGAGATGACCCGGGAGGTGGCGCGCCGCTTCAACCACCTCTACGGACGGGAGCCCAATTTCGAGGAGAAAGCCATGGCCGCCGCGCGCAAGATGGGCAAGAAAAACTCCAGGATCTATCTCGACCTGCGTAAGCGCTACCAGGAACAGGGGGACCACGAAGCGCTGGAGACCGCCCGCGCCCTGCTGGAGGACCAGCAGAACCTCTCCATCGCCGATCGGGAACGGCTGTTCGGCTACCTGGACGGCGAGGGCAAGGTGATCCTGCCGGAGCCGCAGCCGCTGCTGACCGAATCCGCCCGCATGCCCGGCCTGGACGGCCAGAAGATGTCCAAATCCTACAACAACACCATCGCCCTCAACGAGCCGCCGGAGGAGGTGGAGAGAAAACTGCGCACCATGCCCACCGATCCGGCCCGCGTGCGGCGCAGTGATCCCGGCGATCCGGAGAAGTGCCCGGTCTGGCAACTGCACCAGGTCTACTCATCCGCGGCGACCAGGCAGTGGGTGCAGGAGGGGTGCCGCAGCGCGGGAATCGGCTGCCTGGAGTGCAAGCGGCCGGTGATCGACGCGGTGCTGGCGGAGCTGGCCCCCATCCAGGAGCGCGCCCGGGAGTACGAATCCGACCCGGACGCCGTGCACGCCATCATCCGGGACGGCTGCGAGGCGGCCCGCGAGGAGGCGCGCAAGACACTGGAGGAGGTGCGGCAGGCCATGGGGCTCACCTACCGGTAACATGAACACTCCCGAACCACGGAGCGAAACCCCGCAACGCCCCCACCTCGCGCTGGTGAAGGGGGAGGCGCTCACCGATCTGCCCCGCGATCTCTACATTCCGCCGGATGCCCTGGAGGTGTTCCTGGACACCTTCGAAGGCCCGCTGGACCTGCTGCTCTACCTCATCAAGCGCCAGAACCTGGACATCCTGGACATCCCCATAGCCAGGATCACCGATCAGTACATGGAGTATGTGGAGCTGATGAAGGAGGTGCGCCTGGAACTGGCGGGAGAGTACCTGGTGATGGCGGCCATGCTGGCGGAGATCAAATCCCGCCTGCTGCTGCCCCGCCCCGCGGGGGAGAGTGATGATGAGGAGGATCCCCGCGCCGAGCTGGTGCGCCGCCTGCAGGAGTACGAACGCTACAAGCAGGCCGCCGAGGATCTGGACGCCCTGCCCCGCATGGGGCGCGATCTGTTTCATGCGGTGGTACAGTTCCCCCACCGCAAAACCGACCGCCCGCAACCGGAGGTGAGCCTGGAGGAGATCCTGCGCGCCTTCAGCGAGGTGCTGCGCCGTGCCGACATGTACAGCCACCACCACATCCAGCGGGAACAGCTCTCGGTGCGGGAGCGCATGTCCCAGGTGCTGGCGGCGGTGGGGGCCGACCGCTTCACCCCGTTTACCGAGCTGTTCCCGTGCGAGGAGGGGCGCGCCGGGGTGGTGGTCACCCTGCTGGCGATCCTGGAGCTGCTCAGGAACAGCTTGCTGGAGATGGTGCAGAACGAGCCTTATGGCCCCCTTTACGTAAAGAGCATGGAAGGCATACATGACTGAAGCCGCCCGTACCATGGATCCCTCCCTCTCTGGAGAGGAGATCAGAAACATCGTGGAAGCCGCCCTGCTGGCGGCAGGCCAGAGCCTCACCATAGACCGTCTGCTGTCCCTGTTTGCGGACCAGCCCGCCCCTCCCGATCGGCAGCAGATCCGCGCCGCCCTGGCCCGGCTGGAGCAGGAGTACCAGGAGCGCGGCATCGAGCTGCGCGAGACCGGCAGCGGCTTCCGCCTCCAGGTGCGCAAGGAGCTCGCCCCCTGGATCGGAAAGCTGTGGGAGGAGCGCCCCCAGCGCTACTCCCGCGCCCTGCTGGAGACCCTCGCCATCATCGCCTACCGGCAGCCGGTAACCAGGGGCGAGATCGAGGAGATCCGCGGCGTGGCGGTAAGCAGCAACATCATGAAGACCCTGCTGGAGCGGGAGTGGATCCGGGTTGTGGGGCATCGCGACCTGCCCGGCAGGCCCGGGCTCTACGCCACCACCAGGCAGTTCCTGGATCACTTCAACCTGAAGAGCCTGAACGAGCTGCCCACCCTGGCGGAGCTGCGCGATCTGGACGAGATCAGCGCGGAGCTGGAGCAAGCCGGTTCCGCCCTCGGCGACAAACCCATCCTGGATGAACAGCAGCCGCCCACCGGGGGAGGCGGAGCATCCCCCAGGGCAGACAGCGGCCACACACTGGCCACGGATGAGTGAAAAACTGCACAAGGTACTTGCCCGGGCCGGCCTGGGTTCACGGCGCGCCATGGAACGCTGGATCCAGGAGGGGCGCGTCAGCATCAACGGAAGGATCGCCCGGCTCGGGGAGCGGGTCGGACCGGAGGATCTGCTGCGCGTGGACGGCCGCTCTCTCGCTCCACAGCAGGTGGAGCCGGCCAGAATCAGGGTGCTGGCCTATCACAAGCCGGCCGGGGAGATCTGCACGCGCAGCGATCCGCAGGGGCGCCCAGACATTTTCGAGCACCTGCCACGCCTGCGCAGCGGGCGCTGGATCGCCGTTGGCCGGCTGGATCTCAATACCAGCGGCCTGCTGCTGCTGACCAACGATGGCGAACTGGCCAACCGCCTCATGCACCCCTCGAACGGGATAGAGCGGGAGTACGCGGTACGCATTCTGGGGGAGGTGGACCGGGATGTGCTGGAGCGGCTGCGCGAAGGGGTGCAGCTGGAGGATGGACCGGCCCGTTTCGAGCACCTGAAAGAGGCCGGCGGCAGCGGCGCGAACCACTGGTACCATGTAATGATCCGGGAAGGGCGCAACCGGGAGGTGCGCCGTCTGTGGGAGTCCCAGGGAGTGACCGTGAGCCGCCTGACCCGGATCCGCTACGGCCCCGTCACCCTGCGCCGCGGACTTCCCCAGGGGCGCTGGGACGAACTGGACGACGACCGGATTGCCGAACTGCTGAACCTGGCCGGCCTGCCCCGCCCCTCCGGCCGGACGGCCCCGGGCCGGCGCAAAATCTCCAGAACCCCCCGCACCGCCCGCTGCCCGCGTAAACG
>DRMK01000036.1 GCA_011322575.1 Gammaproteobacteria bacterium | reverse complement strand
GCTGTCGTCCGGATCATTTGCAGCCCCATCACCATCCAGAACCGGGCGCTCACCGTTGGGGCCGGCCACACCACATATCCTGATGGGATCATCCTCGCTGCCGCTGGTGCTGATCACTATCTTCTCCCGATAGGGCTCGGGACGGTAATGAATGCGCACCGTGTCACCGGGACCCAGCTCTCCCCACGGCACCTCGGAGATGCTGGCGTAGCTCTGGCCTGGGCCAACCGGATAGTCGGTACCGCTGCCGGTGGGAGCACAGGAGCTGTCTGTCAAAAGGGAATCGTTGCCGTGGAGAAAATCGTTGTCGCTGTAATCATTGTCATCATGAGAGTCTCTTCCGCTGCCGCTAGAGCTGCCGCCGCCGTTGGAAGAGTTGCCTGTACCAGGCAGTGAAATGGAATCCAGCTGACACGCCGCCAACAGGAGCACCAGAAATGTTACAGGGATTACTCGCCCCGGAAAGAGTTTGCTGATCATGCTGTTTACCTCGAATATCCGTTAATGGGAGCGGCTTAGGCGACACCCGATTCCGGCTGAAATATCATACGGATAAGCCAACCGTTCCGTGATGCGGTTCTCAACGTCGCAAAGAGGCTGAAAACTTCACCCGAAACCGGGAGAACCATCACGCCGTTGCCGTTCTTGTGTTGTCTTTGAAACTATCGGAAGCGGGACGGGACAGATTGAGGGGAGATTGGTGAAAAGTGGGTTACAACGCTGCGTCTCCACGTCATGTGGCCGTCACAGGCGGCTCATCTTCGCAGGACCGGCCGAGCAGCGGGATTTGGAGATGGTTCGGGAGCCAACATCCATAAGGGGGCGGGTTGCCGTTCCGACGTGTAGTAGATCCGCACCCCACTGCTGCCGAACGCAGCCGCCTCGGCCTGCACCAGGGTGTGGGAGATTTTCTCGAGCGGCGGCCGGGAAAACACCTCCGCCCACTCCATGCCGGTAGAGCGGACGAAGCGCAGAACGCTGCTGTAGGTCAGCACTACCGCCGCCGAACCATCCGCCGCGATATCCATCGCAGTGGGGACATCACCCAGCTTGCCCAGTGCGGGATTGATCAGGATATCGGCCAGGGAGGGCTGTGGCAAAGCGGCGATGGTGGCAATCCGGCGCGCCGTCTGGATCCCGTCGTAGTCCGGGAAAAGGGGAAGCTGATAGAGTCGCTGCGGATGATCCCGCTTGCTCAGGATGAGAATACGCTCCCCCTGCAGATCCACGGCGAGCGACTCGGCGTCCCTGGGACCATCTTCATAGATATATTCGATGGTACGAGCCAGCGGGACAGACCCGGCTTCGGGAGACTCCGGCTCAGGCACGATGTATAGCAGGCAGCTGCTCCTCTCCGCCCGGTTGTCCCCGATGTCTGCAATCAGCAGATAGGATCGCCCGTTCCAGACGAAGGAGGCCATATCCTCCCAGTCACGGTTTCGCGCCCCTTCCACCTCGATCCGGCCCCTGTCACTGCCGTCGCTGCCGACGGCATAGATCCACGGCCCGTTGCCGCCGTCGTTCAGTACCCAGAACAGGTTATCGTGAATGCGCGAGGCAGCCATTCCGCTGGCCTCGGTCATGGCCGGGTTCTGCAGCTCGCCACTCCGCTGCGGAACATAGGATACCTCGCGCGCTGCAGTGGCCTCCTCCGGCGCTCTCTCCTGTACGGGCGTAACCTCCCTCGCTGGCCCCTCCGGAGCGACGACAGGAGCCGTGCCGGCACATCCGGCCAGCAGCGTGGCCAGAACCAGAAAGAGAGCTGCCCCCTGCGGGAGGGGGACGGCCAAGCCTCGCGATCCGGTGAGGCTGCTCGACGCCACCTTCGGAAATATCCCATATAGCATGAACCGGGGATCCATTTCTGTATTTTGGTGAGAATAGAGCATCTGGTTCCTCAGGTAGTCGGGATGTCCCGCTGTCACCACTGCGCCAAGACCGCCGGGCACCTCTGTTTCCCTCAATCCCTCTTCAACCAGCCCGCCGCACCCGCATGTCCCGCAACGAATAGACGCAGCCGCAATACTCCTGCCGGTAGAACCCCTCCTCCCGGGCGATCTCCATCCCGCGCTGCTGGCCCCCTCCCTTGCGCCAGTTACGGGTCCAGTAGGTGAGGCCGGGATAGCGGGAGGCGGCCCGCTCCCCGCTGGCGTTGACCTGCTCGAGATCCTTCCAGCGGGAGAAGCCGAGGCTGCTGGTAAACGCCCTGAAACCGTTCTCGTGGGCGAACAGGGCGCTGCGCTCGAAACGGAGGTCGAAGCAGCGGCTGCAGCGTTCACCGCGCTCCGGCTCCCGCTCCAGCCCCTTTACCCGCTCGAACCAGGCGTCGCTGTCATAATCGCCATCAAAGAAGGTAATACCGTGCCGGCGCGCGTAGCGGATGTTCTCCTCCTTGCGGATCTCATACTCGCGGCGCGGGTGGATGTTGGGATTGTAGAAAAAGATGGTTAGCTCGATGCCAGCCTTGCGCATGGCCTCGATCATCGCCCCGGAGCAGGGGGCGCAGCAGGTGTGCAGCAGCAGCCGCCTTTCCCCGCCGGGGGGAAGCAGCGGCTCCACCACCCTGCTCCTCCTGGCCAAAAGCGGTTACCCTCCTACGCCCCGTCTCCGGTGGCCTGCTCCTCCGCTGCAGCGCCTTTCCCCGGCAACAGTTTCTCCCTGATCTTCACATCCAGCTCCCGTGCGATCTCCGGATTCTCCTTGAGAAAGTTGCGCACGTTGTCCTTGCCCTGGCCAATGCGGTCACCGTTGTAACTGTACCAGGCACCGGACTTGTCGATCAGCCCCTGCCGCACCCCGATGTCGATCAGCTCCCCCTCGCGCGATATACCCTCGCCATACAGGATCTCGAACTCGGTCTGCTTGAAGGGCGGCGCCACCTTGTTCTTCACCACCTTGACGCGGGTCTGGTTGCCGATCACCTCGTCCCCCTTCTTGATGGCGCCGATGCGGCGGATGTCCATGCGCACCGAGGCGTAGAACTTGAGCGCGTTGCCGCCGGTGGTGGTCTCCGGGTTACCGAACATCACCCCGATCTTCATGCGGATCTGGTTGATGAAGATCACCAGG
>DRMK01000035.1 GCA_011322575.1 Gammaproteobacteria bacterium | reverse complement strand
TGTTTTCCCATTATCTGTAGATCCTCATAATCTCCGGACAGGCTTCGAACCACGTGAAGGTGTGGCCGCATCTCGCGGCAATACCCGGCTGCAGCACCGGCTCACCCGCAGATGGTGAACCCTCCACGCCACCGGGCAGATCTGCCTTTTGGCCACTGGTTTTTTCTTTTCTTATTAACATATACGAATAAAAAAGAGCGTCAATGAACAACCGTTAACAGTTTGTTGCAGTATCTATCTGACGACCCGCAACAATGTGTCTATGAACTTACCAAGACACTCGATGGCGAAGCCTCAATCAGAGGGCCTCACGTGCCCCGGCTCGGCATTGCGGCCGTTGGCAAGGGCCAGCCATTCCCTGCGGGACGCGCCTTGATCCGGAATGCGGGGGACACTCTGGTTGAGGCTTCGCCATCGACTGTCTTGGTATATATCTGCACCCGGCGCGAAAATATGAAATGGTCTTCCCCAAATCGTATGGAGAAGAGCCGTATAAAAAATTTATTACCCCACAACCGCTCCGAGTCTTCCACCGAGCAAAATTTACAAAAAAGTTAAAGATCCGGATTTCCGCTACCGACTAAGAAAACTCGTTCCGGATCTCTTCTGTGAATGGCCCCATATCCTGGACAGGCTCATTACGGCCACCAGCCGTATTGAGATTGCCTCCATAGATGTGGCAACACGGATGTTCTGCTCTCTGCATACCGTGTTGCAAACGGTCACGGCTGCGGGAGAGGTGAGCCATTCGGGAAAGCCCCGGAACTTATCCCCCCAACCACCAGAACAAGAGAGCCAGTATGAGAAAAATATATGTTCCTTTTCTTTGTTGCATAATGACCATTCTCCCCTTGAGTGCGACCGCCAGCGATCAGACCATTACGCTGTTTCCATCCCAACACAGTACGATTACCGGTAGTCACAGTAACCAGTACCTGACGGCGCTGGCCACCCCCGACATGCGCGGAACCTGGGACAACTGGAACAGCTACCGCGAATTCTATCCCGCAGCCAATGGTTACGAAGGGATCTTCAGCTTCCGCTTGCCGGCAAAAACGGATCGGAGCACGATAAAATCTCTGCAACTGAAAACCAATTACAGGGGAAGCGAGGCGAACTGGCAACTGTGGCAATGGCAGTTGCGCGATTTTCAGAACAACCGCTGGATTACCATTGGCGACAATTCAATGGCAACCTCCTGGCAGTGGAGCCCCCTGTCGTTTGCAGCAAACGGAAATCCCGACCGTTATATCGACAGAGAGGGAATCCTGAAAGTACGCTATCTCACGACACGCAGTGTCGATGTAAGTAACATTGACTACCTCTCCCTGCAGGTAACCCAGACCGCTCCCAGCCGCTACTCCTGGTGGCGCCCGTCACTGACCGACAGATGGCAGATTCAACTCTACGCGCAGACTCCTGCCCAACTGGATACCAACGTGGACGCGGACATCTTTGCCATCGACATATTCAACTATGACTTGGCCGGTGCCCAGCGCATTATCAGCGACCTGCACAGAAAGGGCCGCAGGGTGGTCTGCTACTTCAGCGCCGGAAGCTACGAGGGTTGGCGCTTCGACGCATACAAGTTCCGGGCACGCCCCGAGGTGCTGGGAAAGCAGCTGGCCAACTGGCCGCAGGAGCGCTGGCTGGACATCCGCCGCCTGGATATACTCGGCCCAATCATGGAGGCGCGGCTGGACTATCTGCGTAGTGCCGGCTGCGATGGTGTCGATCCGGACAACGTGGATGGCTATATCAACGACAACGGTTTCACCGAACCGCCCCTGCTCTACGAAGATCAGCTGCGCTACAACCGCTGGCTGATCCAGCAGGCTCACAAACGCGGTCTGGGAATAGGGCTGAAAAACAACGTGGCGCAGATCCCCGACCTGGTCATGGACTACGACTGGGCGATAAACGAATCCTGCTACAAATATTCTGAATGCGACAGGCTCAGCCCCTTCATAGGGCAGGGCAAACCGGTATTGCACATCGAGTACGACTTCCCGACCGACAGCTTCTGCGGCTACACTTCCGCGCTGGGACTCTACTCGCAACGCAAGAACCGGCTACTGGATGCATGGTATCAGAACTGCAGATAGGCCGGGGAGGAAGGGGGCGCAACCGACGGAAGGGGTTGCGCCCTGCCCACCTCCTCTCCAGAAGGAGACATTCCTTCTCCATGGGGAAGACCCTCTATGGAACGAGTCTGGCCTGAACCATCCTGCGGATCCCGGCCGCGTCCAGGAGCAACATCGTAGCTGCATACACCGTCGCCCCCAGCGCTATCTGACCCATTAGCGCGACGCCACCCCGAAAATCGGCCACCGCCCACAGCGCCAGGGCCATCACTCCACAAGCGAAAAGTATCTTCCAGACATCTTCCGGAGGAGATGGCAGCGCGAACACCTTGCGGCCCAGCCTCCAGCTGAGATATGCCCCCAGGCAGTATGCAACCACGGTGGCGCTCGCCGCTCCCGCCAGGCCATACAGCGGAATCCACCAAAGATTGAGCAGCAGATTGGCCAAGGCGGCCCACACCATTACCCGAGGCTCCAGATAGGTCTTCTTGCTGAGCTGAAACCCGAGATCGAGATAGAATATCTTCATTCCGAAAATGAACGAGGATAGGGCAATCAGCGGGATCAGCATGGTGGCGGACTCTCGATAGGTCTCCCCCAACATTACCGTAGCGATGTTTCCGCTGCATACCGCCATCCCCACGGCGGCAGGTAACGCAGCCGCCACCAGGAGCACCAGGACCTTTTCCAGCTGCCGACGGGCTGCAGCCCTCCCTTCCCCATCCAGCGCCCGCACCACCATCGGATAGGAGGCCAGATTTATGATGGTCATCAGCATGATAAGACTGAACTGCGCCAGATCATAACCAGGCGCATAGAGGCCGGGTGCTTCCGCTCCTAGAAACCAGCCCAGCAGAAACCGATCCGAACTGCTCACCAGAAACGAGAGGGCATAGGTTGCAGTCATCGGCAAGCCGTAGCGCAGAAGCTGCAACAGCAGGCTGCGGTCGGCGGCATCACGACTCAACACCTGCCACTCACGCCATGCCAGCAACAGCGACGCCAGCACCATCCCTGTCAGCAGCCCCAGCAGCGGAGCCAGTGCCCCCATTCCCAGCAATACCAGCATAAAGCCGATCCCCAGCGCCAGTACCGACTTGAACATGGAGATGCGGCCATAGCGGAGTGGCTCCAGCCGGCTGCGCGCCAGCTCCAGGTTCAACTCATACCATCCCTGCACCCAGAGCAGCACCACCCCGATCACCAGCAACCGGTGATCCAGAGTGCCATGCCACAGCAGAAAACCGGCCAGCCCGAGACCGGCGG
>DRMK01000034.1 GCA_011322575.1 Gammaproteobacteria bacterium | reverse complement strand
GTGCAATGCGGCCGGAACTCTGCGGGCAGCTCCAGATCGTAGCAGTAGAGGATGTCCGGCTTCAGGCCCGCTGCCGATTCGGCCAGATAGCTCACCGTGCCCACAGGCGTGGCGCGGGCCGCCAGTTCGGCGTCGATGGATGCCTCCTCCCGGCACTCCTTCTGCAGGTTCTCCAGCAGTCCGATCCCGTGGGGCAGGCCGCCCGCCACCAGGTGATCCAGCTTGCCCGGAAAGATCATCCGATCCGCGGCGCGGCGCGCGATCCACATGTGGCACTCCCCATCCAGCATCACGTAGCCGTTCAGGTGCTGCCCGAAGGCGCGGATCCCGAACCAGGGCGCTGCGGCGCGATCCATGAGCAGCAGGCAGCCGGGCCGCTCCTGGCTGGTCACGCCATACTGCTCGCCGAGCAGATGGTTCAGCACCCCGCGTTGCAAAAGCTTGCGCAATACCCTGGCCACCGCGCTGCTGCGCTCCTCCAGATCGGTGCCTGGCACCGCCAGATCCACCTGCCCATCCGTGACGCTGAATACCTCCGGCCAGTTGCGCAGTTCCTGGGCGAAGGCGGGGCGCATGCAACCTACCACGGTTCCGTCGATGCGAAACGGGATGAACCGCTCCATCTGGTGCCGGTTGCAGCTGCGAATGTGGTCCATGAATCCCATAACGATGGCTCCCGTTATCGCCTACTCCGGCTCGATGGCGCGCAGGTGGCGCCCCACCGCCAGCAGCGCCCCCAGCAGTCCCAAGGCGATCCCCGCCGTCAGCAGCACCAGCACGGTCTGCGGGCCGGTGAATCCAAGCTGGAAGTCGCTGCCGTACAGCCCGGCCAGGCGCAACACCGGGCGTTGCAGCAGGGCCAGGGAGAGATTCACCAGCAGCAGAGCGATCAGCGCTCCCCCGAGCCCGTACCAGAATCCGGTATAGAGAAACGGCCGGCGGATGAATCCGTCACTGGCGCCGATCAGCTTGGTGATTACGATCTCGTCGCGCCGGTTCTCGATGTCCAGGCGGATGGTGTTGCCCACGATCAGCAGCACCGCCAGCGCCAGCAGCCCGGCCATGATCAGGATCGCGCGCTGGATGATGTCGATGATGCCGTGCAGCCGTTTCACCCACTCCATGTCCAGCTGGGCCATCTCTACCTCCGGCAGCTCCTGTAGCTGTTCCAGCAGCTGCTGGACCGCTCCCGGCTCCCGGACGGCGGGCTGGACCATCACCACCCCCGGTAGCGGATTGCTCTCCAGCGACTCGAGCGCGTCACCAAACCCGGAGAACTGGCGAAACTCCCCCAGCGCCTGCTCGGGAGAGATGTAGCCGGCCTCCGCGATCCGCTCCCGCCCGGCTAGCCGGGCGGCCAGCTCCTTCCCCTTTCCTTCCTCCAGATCCTGCTTGAGAAACAGGGAGATCTGCGTGCCTTGTTGCCACTGGCCGCTCAGTTGGCGGGCGTTGTCCAGCACTACATAGAGCCCCGCGGGCAGTGCCAGCGCGATGCCGATTACGGCGGCGGTCATGAGGGTGGCGACGGGGGAGCCCAGCAGCCTCCCCAGGGCATGCAGCAGCACCTGGAGGTGGCGCTCCAGGTACCCGCC